>NZ_BAAACP010000003.1:0-180384 GCF_039521565.1 Paraclostridium tenue | reverse complement strand
TCATATTTTAATCACTCCTCAGTTAATATTTTATAAAAAAAGATCTTACATAGATAGACACGCTTTTTCTCGTGTCCACTATATAGGATCCATTTTAAATTTATTAGATACTCTTTTTTATATCATTTTTACTTTACTACCATGCTTATAGTTATTTCATACTCTTGTACCAAGCTTTCTATATAACTAGATAGTAATGAGTTATTATTATCAATAATTTCTCCATTATCTAATACATATTTAGTGTTTATACAATCTAATGATGCACTCTCTATTTCATAATCGTCAGTTTCTGTTGCCCCAGCTATATCTATATAAATTAAGTATGGTATTATAACTGTTGTATTCCTAATATCTCCATCAAAACATACACATTCCTTTTCATAGGATTTACATATAGATTGATTTCTTTTATACTCTTTTTTATCTATTTCATCTGATAAAGGTTTAGATGTATAATAAGTTATATTTTCTACAACCATAGTTACAATATTAGCTCCATCTTTTAACATTTCTACACTTTCTATATGCATACTTCTCTCTATATTTCCTACTTTAACAACTATATCTTCTTTAGGTTTATCAATATTTATTTTTTTACTTCTATATACTCTGCATTTTCCACGAAATTCATCTCTGTCAAAGTTTTCTAGTTTTTCTTCATTATTTTTAGACTCTTCTTTTCTAATTTCTTCTATACTTTCTTCCTTTGATTCTTCAATATATCCTACATCTTCTTTTACTTCTTCTTTAATTTCAATTTTCTCTTCTACAGTTTCAATATATTCTATCTCTTTTTCCGTTGATTCTTCTTTAGCTTCAATTTTAGCTATATTTTCTTCTTCCCTAACCTCACTATTTTCTACTTCTTTTATAGTTTCAATTTTTTCTATACTTTCCTCATTTATTTCTTCTACACCTTCAGTATGTTCTTCTTTTTCTTCTTCTATAGTTTCAATTTCTTTTATACCCTCTTCTTTTTTATTAATTTCATTTTCTTCTATTTTTTCTTCAAAATTCTCTATTTCATTTTCCTCATTTGATATACTACGTATTTTATCCATTATCCTATCTTTTGATTCTTCATCTATAACTAATTCATTTCCTATACCTGTTTGTGATAGTACCTCTTCAATATAATCATTTTGTTCCTGTTTTCTTTTTACTGTAACTTCAAAATTCTTGGCCATAATTAATTATCCCCCTGTTTTATTACAGTTACATCTATATTGATTATATCCTGTACTAATATTCCTGTTATAGATTTATCTTTAACTTCTTCATCATTATCATATAAAGATTTTATAGATTTATTTTCAATAATTACCTTATCGTCTTCACTAGCTCCTTTTACAAAAACTAATATTTCAAATGGAATCCATGTTGTTGTGTGTCTTACAACTCCATCAGCTGCAACTAATTCTAACTTTGGCGTCAATTGTCTATAATTAGCATCTTCTGCTTGATTTCCTATTAATTTTTTTAACTGTTCTTTATTTGCTGTATTATAAGTTATGCTTTTATTTAAATATCCTTTTACTATAGCATAATCTCCATTTTTAACTACTTCGGCATTTTCAATTATTATTTCATTATCTCTATCTGTAATTTTTATAATTACATCCTTATCTGGTGGCGCAAGTATTATTTTTTTCTTGATAATATCCACACCACTCCCTTTTAACCTTGTTGTAGCTATATTTTCTGTCATACTAAAAAACCCCCTACTTGGTTTTACATACCTAAAATTATTTTCTACTTAATCTTATATTACATTTTATTCCTTATTGATAAATTTGTTACTATTTGTACACAATCATATATTTTAAATTTAAGCAAAATAAAAGGAGTTTTTAAAACTCCTTTTATTCTTCATCAGAAAAAGTACCATTAAATCTCATCTTAGCTATCTTTAATATTTCACTTAAGTTATATCCTTTTAATTTACATCCACACTTTGGACAATATTCTAACTTCTTAGAAACTAAAGCTTTACAACTAGGTTCTGGACATCTTACTTTTTCAGTTACCCTACCTACATCAAGACCACATCTTGGACAAATAGTTCCTGGCCTATTCGAAACTTCTTTTCCACATCTTGGACACTTAATCACAACTATCCCCCCATATACTATATATAAATTTTAATAATATATAATATGGTAAATACCATATTTGTGCTATAAGTTTCTAAAATGAATTTTAAACAAATAAAAGGAATTGGATAATCCAATTCCTTTTATTTTATATAAATTTTATTTATTTTTTATTACTGCTTGAGCTGCTGCAAGTCTAGCAATAGGTACTCTGTATGGTGAACAAGATACATAATTTAATCCTGTTTTATAACAAAACTCTATAGAAGACGGTTCTCCTCCGTGTTCTCCACATATACCTAATTTAAGATTTGGTTTAACACTTCTGCCTAATTTAGCAGCCATTTGAACTAATTTACCAACTCCATTTTGATCTAAAACTTGGAATGGGTCTTTTTCTAATATTTCACTATTCACATACTCACCTAAGAATTTATTAGCATCATCTCTTGAATATCCAAATGTCATTTGAGTTAAGTCGTTTGTACCAAAACTGAAGAAATCTGCTTCACTAGCTATTTCATCAGCTGTTAAACAAGCTCTTGGAACTTCTATCATAGTTCCTACTGTGTAGTTCACTTTAACTCCTGATTTTTCTAGTTCTTTTTCTATTGCAGCTATAACATTTTCTTTTATAGTTTTTAATTCCTTAACTTCTCCAACTAAAGGTATCATTATTTCAGGATTAACTTCTATACCACTTTGTTTAGCTTCTATTGCACCTTGTATTATAGCTTTTGCTTGCATTATAGCTATTTCAGGATAAGTTATAGCAAGTCTACAACCTCTATGTCCAAGCATTGGATTTAATTCTTGTAAATCAACTATTCTTTTTCTTATTTCTTTCACTTCAAGTCCCATAGTTTTTGCTAAAGCTTCTATTGCTTCATCATCATGTGGTAAGAACTCATGTAGTGGTGGATCTAGTAATCTTATGTTAACACTTCTTCCGTCCATAACTTTAAATATTTCTGTAAAGTCTTCTCTTTGCATTGGTAATAATTTTTCAAGAGCTACTAATCTTTGTTCTAATGTTCTTGATAATATCATTTCTCTAACTGCTGGTATTCTATCTTCGTCAAAGAACATATGCTCAGTTCTACAAAGTCCTATACCTTCTGCTCCAAATTTTATAGCAACACTTGCATCTCTTGGAGTATCTGCATTAGTTCTAACTTGTAAAGTTTTATACTTATCAACCCAGTTCATAAGAGTTTCAAAATTTCCAGTAAGTGCAACATCAGTTTTTTCTACTTTTCCTAAATATACACATCCTGTTGAACCATCTAAAGATATATAATCTCCTTCTTTTATAACTAAATTATCTACAGTTATCTCTTTATAGTATTCATCAACTTTTATTTCTCCACATCCAGCTACACAACATTTACCCATACCTCTGGCTACAACTGCTGCATGAGATGTCATTCCACCTCTAGCTGTAAGTATACCTTGTGCTACAACCATACCTTCTATATCTTCTGGTGAAGTTTCTAATCTTACAAGTATAACTTCTTCGCCTTTTTCTGCTGCTTTAACAACATCATTTGCATTAAAATATACTTTACCGCAACTAGCACCAGGAGAAGCTGGTAGTCCTTTTGCTATAAGCTTAGCATTTTTTAAAGATTTTTCTTCAAAGTTTGGATGAAGTAATTGATCTAATTGATTAGGTTCAATTCTCATTATAGCTTCTTTCTCATCTATTATACCTTCTTCAACTAATTCAACTGCAATATTTATAGCTGCTTTTGCAGTTCTTTTTCCGTTTCTTGTTTGAAGAATATATAATTTTTCATTTTCAATTGTAAATTCTATATCTTGCATATCTTTATAGTGATTTTCAAGTATATGAGTTATCTTAACAAACTCATCATATATAGCTGGCATAACTACTTTTAAAGTTTCTATATCTTGAGGAGTTCTAATACCTGCAACAACATCTTCACCTTGTGCATTTATTAAATATTCTCCAAATAATTTATTTTCTCCAGTAGATGGGTTTCTAGTAAATGCAACTCCTGTACCACTAGTTTCTCCCATATTACCAAATACCATAGATTGTATATTAACTGCAGTTCCTAAGTTATGAGGTATATCATTTAATTTACGATATACATTAGCTCTTGGGTTATTCCAAGATTTAAATACTGCTTTTATTGCTAACATTAGCTGTTCTTTTGGATCTTCTGGGAAGTTTTGTCTTAGTTCTTTTTTATATATTTTTTTATACTCTTCAACTAAAACTTTTAAATCTTCACTAGTAAGATCTGTATCAAATTTATAATTTTTTTCTTCTTTTATTCTATCTAAAGCATTTTCAAACTTATACTTTGGAACTCCCATAGCAACGTCTGAAAACATCTGTATAAATCTTCTATAACTATCATAAGCAAATCTTTCATTTTGAGTGTTTTTAGCTAAAGCCTTAACAGATGTATCATTTAATCCTAAGTTTAATATAGTATCCATCATTCCTGGCATCGAAAAAACTGCCCCAGAACGTACAGATAATAATAAAGGATTTTCATTACATCCTAATTTTTTATTTAAAGATTTTTCTAATTGAACTAACTTTTCTTCTATTTGAACTATTATATCTTCTCTTATATTTTCATTATTTTTGTAATAATCATTACAAGCTTCGGTACTAATAGTAAACCCTGGAGGCACTGGTAAGCCTATCTTAGTCATCTCGGCTAAGTTAGCACCTTTACCACCTAAAAGACTCTTCATTTCCTTTGAACCCTCACCAAAACTATAAACAAACTTACTCATGGAAAACTCCTCCTAAATATAATTTTCTAGATATAAATATAAATTTGTAATTTATATTTATATTCAAATGTAATTAGCTTTGTTGTGTCTAAAATATATAATTAATATCAAATAGATATTAATTATATATGCTTAATTAAAAGCTTCCCTAACTATTAACTTTTCATAAAATCTTACTATACATTTTTAATAAAAATTTACTGTAATAAATAAGATTTATAATACACACCGAAAAATCAATTTACTTTCGATGTGCACTAAAATATTATTTATCACTGTCCCTAAATATCTTAAGTCCGTTTTCTTTCATTATATCCATTATAATACCTGCTGTTTCTTCTATAGCCTTGTTTGAAACATCTATAACTGGACAACCTACTTTTTTCATTACTTTATCAGAATAATCTAACTCTTGAAGTATTCTATCAAACTTAGCATAATTTGCATTACTTGATAATCCTAAAGACTTTAATCTTTCTTGTCTTATTTGATTTAACTTTTCTGGAGTATTAGTAAGCCCTATTATTTTCTTTTGATTTATCTCAAATACTTCTTTAGGTATTGGTATCTCTGGAACTAAAGGTACATTTGCAACCTTTATATTTTTATTTGCAAGATACATACTAAGTGGTGTCTTAGATGTTCTTGATATACCTAATAAAACTACATCAGCTTGTAAAATTCCTCTTTGATCTTTTCCATCGTCATACTTAACAGCAAATTCTATAGCTTCAACTCTTTTAAAGTAGCTTTCATCTAATTTTCTTATAATACCTGGTTCTCTTTTTGGTTTAACACCTATTTTATTAGTTATTTGTTTTAATATTGGAGTCATTAAGTCTACACAACTTAAATTTTCCTTTTCACAATATTGTTCAGTAAACTCTAAAAGTTCTTGTTCTACTAATGTATATATAACTATTGCATTTTCTTCTTTAGCACTTTTTAATATTTCTTCTAAAAAATTAACTTCTACAACATAAGGAAATCTTCTTATTTCATAGTCATCCTCTAATTGAAATTGAGATATAGCAGCTTTAGTAACTTGTTGAGCTGTCTCCCCCACTGAGTCTGATATTACATATATGACTAAATTCTCCATGTACTCCTCCTTAATTATCTGCTATTTCTAGAAATAATTTTGTTATACTAGTTTTAGAAATTCTACCTACAACCTTATTTATTGTTTCATTATCCTTTTTTACTTCTTCTACAACTGGAATTGAATCTACTTCATGTTCTATTATTCTCTTTGCTGCTAAAACAACAGTATCATCAGCTTTAACTGTTACAACATTAGGTGTTCTTGTCATTATCATACCTACTGGTATTTTATTTATATCTCCTCCACCTATAGTTGCTTTTAATAAATCTTTTCTTGATACTATTCCACATAGCTCTTCTTTGTTATCTATTATAAATATACTACCTACATCAGATAAGAAGATATTAACTATAGTATCGTATACATTAGTATCTTGTCTTACCATTATAGGCATACTCATTATATCCGCTACAGTTTTTTCCTTTATTTTATCTCCTAATAAGTTGACTTTATCTATACCTGAATAAAAATACCCAACCTTTGGTCTAGCATCTAGTACTCCTGTCATTGTAAGAATAGCTAAGTCCGATCTTAAAGTAGCTCTAGTTACATTAAGCATTGATGCTATACTTTCGCTTGTTATTGGTTCGTTATCTTTTACTATATCAATTATCTTTAGTTGTCTATTATTAAGTTGAATAATAATCACACTCCTTATCTTTGTGATATACTATTTATTCTTTTTTGTTTATATAGTATATTATATATTTTTTATAGTATAATGTAAATATAGAAATTTAAATTTATTTCGATTATATAAATAAATACCTAAAATATTTTATCCATAATTGACTTAAAATAGGTATGTTGCTTAAATTTAATAAGTTGAAGTTTATATTTAGTTTAAAAATAAAATTAAATATAACTTTTTATAAAGATATGAAAACCGAGGAAAAATTCCCTCGGTCATTTAAACAGATTACTTATATACTATCTTAGATAAATCACAAATATTTAACATTGTATCATATATTTGTCTTAGTATAGCTAATCTGTTATTCTTTATAGCCTCGTCCTTGTCCATTATCATAACAGAGTCAAACATATTATCTATTGCTGGTCTTAAAGATGCAAATGCATCAAGTGCTTTAGTGTATTCTTTATCAGCTAATAAATGTTCAACATTAGAACGTATTTCTTGGAATTGTTGATATAAATTAAATTCAGCTTCTTCTCTCATTAAGCCTATGTTAACCACATTAGTTTCAGCTTTCTCAGCTAAAGTTGCAACTCTATTAAATGCTGTTAACATTTCAACTAGCTCATCTTTATCTATCCATGAGTTTAGTGCTATAGCTCTAGCATACATATCCGCTATATCATCTATATTAGAGCTTAATATAGCATCTATAACGTCATATCTTATTCCTAAGTCTCTAAATAGATTCTTTATTCTATCTTTGAAAAATTCCATTATTTGATTTGCAACTTCTGATTTGTCAAACTCTATAAATGAGTAGTTATCTAAAGTTAAATCTACAAGTTCTCTTAAACTTATATCTAGATTATTATCCATTAATATATTTATTATTCCTAATGCTTGACGTCTAAGTGCATAAGGGTCTTGAGATCCTGTTGGTTGTATTCCTATTGCAAAGAACCCTGCTATAGAGTCTAACTTATCTGCTATTGATAATATAACTCCATGGTTAGTTTTTGGAAGTATATCTCCTGCAAATCTTGGTAAGTAGTGTTCGAATATAGCTTCAGCTACATTTTCATTTTCTCCACTTACTTTTGCATATTCTCTTCCCATTACTCCTTGAAGTTCTGTAAATTCAAATACCATACCTGTAACTAAATCTGCTTTACATAACTTAGCTGCACGAAGTGTATCTTCTTTTATATCTTGTAATTTTAATCTATCTATTATGTCATTTGCTAATTTTTCTATTCTTAAAGATTTATCGTATACTGTTCCAAGTTTAGCTTGGAATACAACAGTTTTTAATTTTTCTATGTAATCTTCTAAAGGTTTCTTAGTATCTTCTTTGTAGAAGAATAATGCATCTGCAAGTCTAGCTTCTAGAACTTTTTCATTACCTTTTTTTACATTATCTATTTTATAGCTATCTCCATTTCTAACAGCTATAAAGTTTGGAAGTAATTTTCCATCCTTTAAAACAGGGAAATATCTTTGATGTTGCTTCATAGGAGTTATTACAACTTCTTTTGGAAGTTTAGCATAATCTTCATCAAACTCTCCATAGAAAGCTGTTGGATATTCTACTAAATGAGTTACTTCTTCAAGTAATTCTTCATCAAATTCTATTTCTCCGCCTAAAGATTTTGCAACTTCTTCACATTGTTTCTTTATAAGTGCTTTTCTTTCATCTTGGTTTAATATTACAAAGTTTTCTTGTAACTTAGTTAAGTACTCATCTAAAGTGTTAACTTCAAATTCACTTTGTCCTAAGAATCTATGTCCTTTAGTAACATTTGATGATACTATTCCTTCTAATTCTATGTTAAGTAATGAATCATTTAATATACAAACCATCCATCTTATAGGTCTTATAAATCTCATGTTCTTTCCACCCCAACGCATAGCTTTAGGGAATGTCATAGATTTTATAACTTCAGGAAGTATAGTTTTTAATACTTCACTAGTTAGCTTTCCTTCTTGCTTTATTTTACCAAAAGCATATTCTTCTTTTCCTGCTTGTTTAAAGTATAAATCTTCTTCCTTTATACCTTTGCTTTTCATAAATCCTAAAAGAGGTTTAGTGAAGTTTCCATCAGCATCAACAGCTATTCTTTTAGCTGGACCTTTTAATTCTTCTTCTAAATCTGATTGTTTTTCACAAATATTTTCTACTATAACAGTTAGTCTTCTTGGTGTAGAGTATACATTAACATTATCAAAAGTTATTCTATTTTCATTAAATGCTTTAACAACATTAGTCTTTAATTGTTCCATTGATGAGTTTACATATCTTGCTGGTAATTCCTCAACACCTATTTCAAATAAAAGGTAATTACTCATTACTTGTCACCTTCCTTTAAAAGTGGATATCCCATTTCTTTTCTTAATTCAACGTAAGCTTTAGCTACTGTTCTAGCCATGTTTCTTACTCTACTTATAAATGAAGCCCTTTGACTTACACCTATTGCTCCTCTAGCATCTAAAGTGTTGAATGTATGAGAACATTTTAACACATAATCATAAGCTGGAGTTATTAATCCTTTTTCCATAAGCTTTAATGCTTCTTTTTCATATACATCGAATAAGTTAAATAATAAATCTGCATCGCACTCTTCAAATGCATATACAGAGTTTTCATATTCTGCTCTTTGGAATACTTCTCCGTATGTAATTTCGTCATTCCATTTTAAATCATATACACTTTCAACCTCTTGAAGATACATTGCTAATCTTTCTAAACCATATGTAATTTCTCCAGTTTCAAGTTCACACTCTATACCACCGACTTGTTGGAAGTAAGTAAATTGAGTTATTTCCATTCCATCTAACCAAACTTCCCATCCAAGTCCCCAGGCACCAACTGCTGTTGCTTCCCAGTTATCTTCAACAAATCTTATATCATGTGCTTTTGTATCTATTCCTATAGCTTCTAAGCTTCCTAAGTATAATTCTTGTATATTATCTGGAGATGGCTTTAATATAACTTGGAATTGGTGATGTTGATATAATCTGTTAGGATTTTCACCATATCTACCATCTGCCGGTCTTCTAGACGGTTCTACATAACATACTTTCCAAGGTTCTGGACCTAAAGATCTAAGAAATGTATTTGGGTTCATTGTTCCTGCACCTTTTTCTACGTCGTAAGGTTGCATCATTATACATCCTTGCTTAGCCCAATAATCTTGTAATGTTAGTATCATATTTTGAAAATTCATACGAATACCCTCCTATACTAAAAACAAAGCCTTTCGTGCTATACGAAAGGCCATTAAATGGTTATTTTCTAACTTTTAGAATATCAAAATCCTTGAAATTTGTCAATATTCTTAAGCTAGTGTATGTCAATGCTTTTTAATACTTATTTACATTGTCATCTTCTTCTTTTATTAATTCTTCTGTTATATCTTTGTCGTCTTTTTTCTTTTCTTTAACTACATCAGTAACTTCCTTTGCAGTACTAGTTAACATATTTTTTAATATATTTAATTTTTCTTCGTTTAGCTCTCCTAAATCAACAACCGTTTTATCTTCTTCATTTTCAACCTTTATATTAAATTTACCTATTACAGCTGCTGAAAGTCCTACTAATGTAACTAGTGGTCCTAAAGCTAAACCAACAACTCCAACTGTTAAAGGTATATTCATTATTGTTTTGTTATCTTTTTCAACTACTATTCTTATAACATTACTTCTTTTTAGCATTTCTTTTAATTGACATTTCATTTCTTCTGCATCTTTGCCTAAAGCATTTTCCATTTTTTCTTTAGCTTTAGTCTTTACTTTAGTAGATTTTTTATTTTGTTCTAAATATATTATTGCATCTAATATATCTCCATCTGTAACTACTAAAGCTTCTTTAGCTTCTTTGTAACTTGCACTTGGAACTCTTTCTAATACTTGATCTATTTTTTCTAATGTTATATCAGTCATTATTATCAGCTCCCTTATTATTTTCTATTCCTTGAAATAAGTGTAACGATTTTATATTTACATTGTCAATGTAAATTTGAATATATACTTTTAAAATTTTATCTAGTTCATTTACTATATATTTAGATACTTTTGCTTTACTACAAGTTATTATATCGTTTCTAAATACATAATCCATAAGTTTTATGGTTGTACTATCTATTTTAAAATTATATACATGGTTTTCTTTACACTTTTCACATAGTATACCACCTTCATCAACATTAAATACACTGTTTTTAAGATTAGTGGTGTTGCAGTTAACACATTTATTTACAATAGGTTTAAATCCTGCATAATCTAAAAATTTTAGTTCAAATGCCTTTGTTACAAATTCTTTATCTATATCTTTTTGAGTATATAAATAAAGAGTTTGAGCTAATAGTACAAATAGCCTATTATTAGTCTGATTTTCATATATAGAACCTTCTACTAAACTTGTTATATATGTTGCATATGAAAAAGCATCTATATCATAAGCTATATCATAAAAGCTTTTAATAGTTTCACTTTGACTTACTCTATACATATTTCCTTGTTTTTTTAAGGTAAAATTAGAATAAGAGAAAACTTGGGAAGATGATAACAAAGAACTTTTATTTCTTTTAGCACCTTTTGCTATAGCTGATATCTTCCCAAGCTTTCTTGTAAATATAGTTAGTATTAAATCACTTTCTTTATATCTCGCTGATCGTAGTACTATCCCCTGGGTGTTTACAATTATCATAGTCGATTTCTATCTCCCTATTTATATTATCATTTATCTCACTTATATTAGTTTTATTTTTTATGTATAGGTATGCTTCTATACTTCCTGTCTTTTTAAAAACTTCCCAACATAAATTGTTCATTTTTAAAAACCCCCTTCTTACGCTTATATTATATTTTTAGTAAGAAGGGGGAAAAAAATGCATTAAGTTTTTAGACAATTTTTGCCAATATAATTGTTGTGATTACAAAATAAATCATCATTCCAATTATATCAAGGGCTGTAGCAATTAATGGAGCAGATACTATCGATGGATCTGCATCCATTTTTTTTAATATCATAGGAACAAAAGATCCTAACATAGCTCCAATTATCATATTTATAAAAAGTGATAAAGAAACTATTAAAACAATATTTATATCCTTGACAAAAACATAAGTAGTTATACTTAAAATTAAACTACAAATTATTCCTGTTAATACACCAACCAGTCCTTCTAATAAAACATTTTTAAAATCCAAGTGTTTATTAGATAATGCCATAACAGTAAGTGCGGAAACTTGGGTACCTATATTTCCACCCATACCTGTTACTATAGGTACAAAATATATTAAAGGGAAATATTTTGAATCAATTACATAATCAAAACTTGATAGTATTAAAGTTGCTAAAAGACCTCCTAATAAAGTTACTATAAGCCATGGTATTCTAGCTTTAAAAGATGATATAACTTGGTCCTTAGGGTCTACATTACTTTGTTCTATTATATCTCTTTCTTGCTCAGATGTTCCAGCAAACTTATACATATCTTCACTAGCTTCTTCTTCTATGACATCTATTACATCATCAACAGTTATAATCCCTCTTAAAGTATCATCTCTACCTACAACAGGTATTGCTATTAAATCGTATTTAGAAACTAATTTAACAGCTTTTTCTCTATCTTCATCTACATATACAGAGATTATATTTTCACTCATTAAGTCTTCTATTATACTATCATCCCTTGAAGTTATAAGCTCTCTTAAAGATAATACTCCAACTAATTTTTCAAAGTTGTCTATTACATATATATAGTATATAGTTTCTGCATCTATAGCATTTTCTCTCATATAGCTTATAGCTTCTTTTGCAGTCATATGCTTATTTATAGCTATATAACCTGTAGTCATTATACCTCCAGCAGATTCTTCCTCATATATAAGAAGTTCTTTAACATCTTGGGCATCTTCTTGATTTAAAAGATTTATTACTTCTTCTCTTTCATCTTCTTCTAAATCAGCTAATATATCAGCCATATCATCTAATGACATCATTTCTAGTATATTAGCTTTATGCTCTGTATTTAGCTTTGAAAGAATATACTTAAAAAATTCAGAATCAGCATCATCAAGGATTGATGCGGCCATGTCTATTGGCAATATTTCAAATAATTTTATTTGCTTATCTTCATCTAAATTTTCTAGAATATCAAAAATATCCCTATTATGATACTCTTCCATTAATTCTCTTAGCTCTAATATTTTATTATTGTCTATTAAATCTTCAACTTGATCTAATAGCTCCTTGGAATGTTCGTCTTTCCTATCCATAAAACCCACCTTTTACTATTTATCAGTATAACCAAAGTTATTTATAAAACTTTGCAGGTTTCTCCAGTTTTCTTTAACCTTAACCCATATTTGAAGGTTAATTTGAGAACCTAATAATAATTCTATTTCTTCTCTGGCTGACTTTCCTATACCTTTTAATTTTCTTCCATTCTTACCTATTATTATACCCTTATGTGAGTCTCTTTCACAATATATAACTGCAGATATATCTATTATATCTTTATCTGGTCTTTTTTTCATTCTTTCTATTTCTACAGCAACACCATGAGGTATTTCATCATGTACATAGTGAAGTACTTTTTCTCTTATAAGTTCAGATATTAATACTCTTTCTGGTTGATCTGTAATCATATACTCAGGGAAATATTGAGGTCCTTCTTCTAAGTACCCTTCTATTACTTTTAATAATCTATCTGTATTTTTCCCTTTTAATGCTGAAATTGGAACTATTTCATCAAACATATTTTCAGCATCATACATTTTTATTAAGTCAAATAATTCTTCTTCATTTAACATATCAATCTTATTTAATACTAATATCTTAGGAGTTTTTATACCTCTTAAGCTTTCTATTATCATTCTATCTCCTGGTCCAATTTTTTTAGACTCATCAACAACATATAAAACTACATCTACATTTTTAAATGCATCTGTTGCTGATTTTACCATAAACTCACCTAATTTATTTTTAGGCTTGTGTATACCTGGTGTGTCTAAAAATACTATTTGACAATCTTTATCTGTGTAAACTGCTTGAATAGTGTTTCTTGTAGTTTGAGGCTTATCACTCATTATTGCTATTTTTTCGCCTACTACACTATTCATAAGAGTAGATTTACCAACATTTGGTCTCCCTACTATACTAACAAATCCTGATTTAAACATTTTAATTCCTCTTTTCAACTTGTCTTTTGTCTTTTTAATTTATTTAAAGTCACTACCTGAGAAATAATGTGGAATTAATTCTGCGATAGTATGTTCCTGTATATCTCCTTTTGAATATCCAGTTATTATTCTTATATTTGGTCCAAACTCTATTATAACTTGCCTACATATTGCACATGGATATGTAGGTTCATTTTTTTCTGAATTAATACTAGCAATTGCTATAGCCTCTATATCTTTGTGTCCTTCAGATATAGCTTTAAATAGTGCAGTTCTTTCTGCACAGTTTGTTCCTGAAAAAGATGCACATTCTACATTACATCCTGTAAAAACTTTTCCACTTTTAGTTAAAAGTGCCGCACCTACCTTAAAGTTTGAGTATGGTGAATAAGAGTTTTCTCTTGCTTTTTCTGCTATTTCTAATAATTGTTTATTGTTCATATATTTAACCTCCCAGTAAGGTATTTATCCCTTAATATTTTCAAGTAGTATATTACATTATACCAAAATAGAAAAAAAGAACAAAGTAAATTTCTATTTAGTTTTAAAAAAAGTGGGAATAAATCTCCCACTTTTTAATATTGAGCTATTTGTAAAACTAACATAGCTACTAAAACTCCAAGTAAAGCTCCTGCTACAGTCTCCCAAAAAGTATGTATTTTGCCTTCTATCCTGCTTTGTGCAACCAATATTGCCATTAAATATGCAAGAGTTGAAGCTACAACTCTTTCTGTCATAAATGTTACAAGTGTAGCAAGTGCAAAAGCAAGCGCTGAGTGCCCACTTGGCATACCACCTTGTAGAGGTGTTCCTGTAGATGTTAGTGATTTAACTACAACTACAGCTATTAAAACTAATACTATACATATTAAAGTAACATGTATAGGTGATTTTCTAATTGTGAAAAATACTGTGTTTCCTAGGCTTTCAAGTTTATCCACAAATAATAAATATCCTACTACACATGCATTTAAACTTGCTATTAAAACTCCCCCTGCAGCAACATCTTTTGCAATTTTTGCTAGTGGATGATAAGTATCAGTTATCATATCCACAGTTTTCTCTATAGCTGTATTAAACATTTCAGATATTACAACTAAGCTTATTGTAAAAAGTAAAAGAATCATTTCAAATTTATTAAAGTCACAAAATAAACTAGCAGTAAGAACTAATACAGCTACAAAGTAATGTATTTTCATGTTTCTTTCATGTTTAAAGGTATATAATATTCCCGCAATAGCAGCATTAAAAGCTTCTATTATGCCTTGCTTACCTTTTTTCTTCCCCATAAGTTTACTCCCTCGTTATATTAAGCTTATTTAGTACATCCTCTTCTCTTTTTCTCATATCCTTAGTATTTTCTTCTGTATCATGGTCATATCCTAATAAATGGAACATACTATGACATACTAAAAAGCATACTTCTCTTTCAAAACTATGATTATATTCTTCACTTTGCTCTAATGCTCTTTCTAAAGATATTACTATATCTCCTAAAGATTCTTCTTCTATTTCAACATCAAATTCATCTGTTAAAAGTGGAAAAGATAAAACATCTGTAGCTCTATCTACTCCTCTAAATTCTTTATTTAACTCATGTATTTCTTCATTGTCAACAAAAGATAAGCTCACCTCATAATTATCATCATATCCTTCATAATGTAGAGTTTCTACTATTATATCATGTATTTTTTCTAAAAGGTCTTCACTTACTTTTATTTTATCTTGTCTGTCGTCTAATATAATTTCCATAATGCATCTCCTATTTCTTTCTTTTGTTTCTTTCTTCTTTGGATATCTTTTTTTCTTCTTGTTTTTCATCATACTTTTCATAAGCTTTTATTATTCTTTGAACTAATTCATGTCTTACAACATCTTTTTCAGTAAACTTATTTATACCAACTCCATCTACATCTTTTAAAACATCCATAGCTTGTATAAGACCACTTCTTGTTTTACTTGGTAAATCGATTTGTGTTAAATCCCCTGTAACTACAGCTTTTGACCCAAAACCAAGTCTAGTTAAAAACATCTTCATTTGTTCTGGAGTTGTATTTTGCGCTTCATCTAATATTATAAAAGCATTATCTAAAGTTCTACCTCTCATAAATGCCAATGGGGCAACTTCTATTATACCTCTTTCTAGATATTTAGCACACTTTTCATCTCCTAGCATATCAAATAATGCATCATATAAAGGTCTTAAATATGGGTCTACTTTATCTTTTAAATCTCCTGGTAAAAACCCTAAGCTCTCTCCTGCTTCAACAGCTGGTCTTGTTAGTATTATTCTACTTATTTCATCCTTTTTAAAAGCCCTAACTGCCATAGCCACAGCTAAATAAGTTTTACCAGTACCTGCAGGTCCTACACCAAGAGTTATATCATTGTTTCTAATAAGATTTATATAGTGCTTTTGACCCATTGTTTTTGGTTTTACTTCTCTTCCCTTTTTAGTTACTGCTATAGTGTCTTCTAGTTCTTCTATTTGCTCTTTATTGCCTTCCATTAATAGTGATATCGCATAATTGATGCTTTGTTTATCTAGAGTTTTACCTTTTTTGAAATTCTTATATAGCTCATTTATAAATTCTATAGTTTTTTCTACATTTTTAGGTTGCCCTATTAAAACTATATTACCTTCTCTTAAAAGAACATCTACATTTAAACTTTTTTCTATGATTTGTATATTTTCATCAAAGTTTCCAAATAATTCTCTTTCAAATTTATCATCAGTTATTTCAAAACTCTTTTGTACTATCAATTTATGTCCTCCTTAGTTATCCCTTGTTTCTGGTTCCTTTTTATCTTTATTTTCATTGTCCTTATCTTTATTTATATCCTCAAATTCATTTCTTATGTCATTTATAGGTCTTTTTTGTGGATTTGAAGGTATTGCTTCATCTTCTTTTTGTTTTTTCTCATTTTCTTGTCTTATTAATTCCTCTGCTTCTGATTTACTTAAGGAATGTACTTTAGCTATATTTTCTAAAGTTTTAACAGTTAATATGTATTCAAGTTTACCATTTTTCACTTTATGCTGATGCTCTACATCTTTTATTCTAGTATCAACTGGCATGTTGTATTCTAAATCTTTAAGAGCTTTTTTTTCTAAATCTTTTTTAACTTTATTTTTATCTCTTTTTACTTCTTTTATGTTAACTTCATGAAAAGTGCTAGCTTGTATTTTTAATGGGAAAGTATAATCTCCAATTTTCAATTCATAATCTTTATTTTCTATTTCATAGTTTTTATAATCTATATTTCGTCTTAATGTATATTTTTTATCATAAAATCTAAAAGTATATACAGTTTTTTTGTTTCCAGTTTTTACTTTTACCTTATCTATGTAACTTGCATTTTGCTTAGATTCGTAAAAAGTAACAGCCCAAACTTCTGGGATAGACTTTGTATTAGCTCCAGAAACTAATACATCACCTTCTCTTACTATATCTCCAACATTAACTACTTGATTTCCACTTCTTGGTATTACTTTATCTATTATACCATTTTTCTTCGCAATTATATTACAATAATTAGTTTCTTTTTTCTCTTCTAAAGACTCATCTTTTTTAGTAACTGTAACAAATATATTAGTACCTTTTACATTTATAGAAACATATGCTATATCATTGAACTTTCCCATAACTATATCTCTTACTTGTTTTCTATCTATGTTTTTTTTATAAACTCCAGGTTTAACACCTGCTTTTTCTAATTCCTTTCTTACAAGTACCTTATCTATACCTTCTGGTGCCTGTATATAAACATCTGTTACAAACATTGATGTACTCATTAAAATTAATAAGGAAATTATGGCACAAATCCACATTCCCTTATATTTATATATTCTTTTAGCTAAAAAAGGTAATCCCATCTTTTGCTTTACCTTAATATCAAATTTACTATTTCTATATATATTTTTAAAAGCTTTAATATCTTTTTTATCCACTTTAAGTTCAATTTTAGTATTTGTTATACGCTTAACTTCATATATATTTACTTTGTTTCTTATAAGGGTATTTAAAAACTTTTCAGTATTTATACCCTCTACAGTTATCACATAGTATCCCCTAATATAACTTATCAAAAGTAACTCCCCCTTATGTAGTGTATTCTACACTATATATAATCCCTTTTATTCCTATTTCTGTATCTGTAATATACTTTAGATACATTTTATCTCCACTTACTTTTATAGTATTTGTTTTAGTTTTTATTTTAATTAAGTTTATATCATATTCAAGAATAGACTTATAGTTTTCTATACTTATAAATGAATTGCTCAATATAGTAACACTTGGCTGATTTACTTGTAAATCAGTTGGAACTTCTATCATACCAATACCCCCTTAATATATTCTATGTACATTCATAATTTTAATTACTTGTATTGACAAGTAAACTATATATAATACTATGTACCAAATATAAATTTGGGGACTTTTTATTTAATAAAAAATAAAGCCAAGTTGGCTTTTATTTTTTATCTATTTATTGACCATATAACATAATTTAAAAAGAAAGCATAAAATAACCAAGCTAAATATAATAGATTTAAATAAGCCGCTCTTTTATCAACTTTAGTAAATTTAATTATCATTACTGTAACAACTACTATCATAATCCCTATAACAACCAAAGATGTAAGTCTAAGTTCTAGCCCAAAGAATAATATGGACCATATAAAATTTAATCCTAATTGCAAATAGTAATAAAACATAGCATCTCTAACTTTAAGAGAATTTAAATCTTTTTTAGAAACTAAATATGCTGATATTCCCATAAGTATATACAAAATAGTCCATATTATAGGAAATATGTATGGAGGAGGGAAAAATCCTGGCTTTATTAACTCTAAGTACTGAAAATTTGTATCTGTTTTGCTTATAATTTCTGATATAAAATTGCTTGAAAAACCTATTACAATTGGTATCAAAACACTTATTATAAATTTTTTTATATCTTTTGTAGATATAATCAATGAATTCACCCTTTCCTTATCTATACTTAATTTATAAATATGTATAAATATTTAAAGTTATTACTATTTTTTTGGACAAAGCAAAAAGCCTAGAGCTTTTGCTCTAGGCTTTTTAATCTATTGTAAGTTAGATTTAACTAACTCATTTATCATTTTTCCGTCAGCTCTACCTTTTGTTTTAGGTTTTATAGCTGCCATGATTTTTCCCATATCCTTCATAGAAGTAGCTCCTACTTCAGATATAGTTTCTTTAACTATCTCATTTAATTCTTCTTTGCTCAGCTGTTGAGGTAGGTATTCCATTAATACTTCAATCTCAGCTTCAGCTTCTTGAACTAAGTCATCTCTTGATGCTTTAGCAAATTCAGTCATAGCATCTCTACGTTGCTTTAACTGCTTTGTTATTACGTCTATAATAGCGTCATCATCAAGTTCTACTCTAGTATCAACTTCTTGCTGTTTGATTGCAGCTCTTATTAAAGTAACAACAGATTTTTTAACTGTATCTTTGTT
This sequence comes from Paraclostridium tenue, assembly GCF_039521565.1. Lineage (NCBI taxonomy): Bacteria > Bacillati > Bacillota > Clostridia > Peptostreptococcales > Peptostreptococcaceae > Paraclostridium > Paraclostridium tenue. The sequence goes on along the minus strand of NZ_BAAACP010000003.1, from coordinate 161,083 downwards.
TTTCATAGCAAGTTTTAAGTCTTCTTGCAACTTTGCTTTAAGGGACATATCCCTTCACCTCTTATCTACAAAAATTATTTCTTAGCGTTTTTTCTTCTTGCAGCTTCAGCTTTTTTCTTACGTCTTACGCTTGGCTTATCATAGTGTTCTCTTTTTCTTACTTCAGACATTATGCCAGACATAGCACATGAACGCTTAAATCTTCTTAAAGCGCTGTCTAATGTTTCGTTTTCTCTTACTCTTACTTCTGACATTCTTTTTCCCTCCCTCCGATAGCGCAAATTATGCTGGGACTGTAACTCGATTATATCTGCATAATATGCATTACAACCTCACACTTTGTTTATTATAAACTAATTTTTTTTATTTTTCAAGTATTTTTATGAATAATACGGGTAAATTTTTAATTTATACAAACTTATTTACAAGCGTCGTACCAATCTAGTTTCTTTCCAGCTAATACATGGTAATGAATATGCTTAACTTCTTGGCATCCATCATTTCCACAGTTATTTATTATTCTAAATCCAGTTTTGTCATATCCGTTTTCTTTTACTAATTTATTAATAACTTTATGAATGTGTGCAATTATTTCCATATCATTATCATTTATATCTAATATAGATTCATAATGTTTTTTAGGTATAACTAAAACATGAAACGGTGCAACTGGATTTATATCATTAAAAGCTAAGACTTTATCATCTTCATAAACTTTATTTGATGGTATTTCTCCATTTATTATTTTACAAAATATACAACTCATACTTACACCTCCCATCTGTTATATTATTTATTTCTACATATTATACTAAAATTCCTTCTACGTATTCATCTTTTACATCAGATATCTTAGTATTTAGTATTTTACCTTGTATATCTTTATCACTTTCAACTACTACTCTTATATAGTTAGGAGTTAATCCTTCGTATTTGTTATCTCCTATGTTTTGTTCAAATAAAACTTCAAATTCTTCACCTATAAACTTAGTTGCAAACTTATTAAAGTTTTTCTTATTTAAAGCTATTAATTTGTCACTTCTTAAATGCTTCATTTGTGGATCTATTTGATTTTCCATAGTAGCAGCTGGAGTTCCTTTTCTTGGTGAATACTTAAATATATGCATTTGTGAAAGTTCAACATCACTTAAAAACTTATAAGTTTGATTAAACTCATCATTAGTTTCTCCAGGGAATCCTACTATTACATCTGTAGTTATTGCCACATTAGGCATTTTTTCTCTTAATTTATTAACTATTTCCTTATACTCTTTAGTCGTATATCTTCTATTCATTCTCTTTAGTGTTTCATCACATCCACTTTGAAGTGATAGGTGAAAATGTGGACATACTTTTGGCATTTTAGAAACTGTATCTATAAATTCATCAGTCATAAGAAGTGGTTCAACTGAACTTAATCTTATTCTTTTAACACCTTCTATTTCATTTATAGCTTTTATAACACTTAATAAATTAATTTCTGCATCAGTTACATCTTTTCCGTAAGATGCAACGTGTATACCTGTTAGAACTATTTCTGTATATCCATTATCAACTAATTTATTCGCTTCATTTACTACACTTTCTAAATCTCTACTTCTTACTTTACCACCTCTAGCATAAGGTATTATACAGTAAGAACAGAATCTATCGCATCCATCTTGTATTTTCATAAATGCTCTAGTTCTTCCATTAGTTTGATTTATTTCTATTTCTTCAAAAGCTCTAACTTTCATTATATCATCAACTGTACTAGCTTTTTTAGAAGCATCAAGTTTTTTAATTTCTTCAACTATTTGTCTTCTTTCGTTAGTACCCATAACTAAGTTTACTTCTTCTATTTCAAGTATTTCTTCTGGTGAAACTTGAGAATAACATCCAACAACTGCTATTATTGCTTCTGGATTTTTCTTTTTCATTCTTCTTATATATTGACGTGATTTTCTATCACTCATATGAGTTACTGTACAAGTGTTTATAACATAAACATCAGCAAACTCTTCGCTATCTACTTGAGTGTATCCATCTTTTTTAAACATCTCAAGCATAGCTTCTGTTTCATATTGATTTACTTTACATCCTAAAGTATAAAAAGCTACCTTTTTCACTTTACTCGCCTCCTCCTAAGTCGCTTAATTCATACAATACTATAGATGAAGCTACAAGTGATGCTGTTTCAGTTCTTAATATTCTTGGGCCAAGAGAAACTGATTGTCCACCTATTTCTTCTATAGCATTAATTTCAGTATCTTCAAATCCACCTTCTGGTCCTACGAAAATACCTATATTATTTATGTCTTTGCCTTTTATGGCTTGTTTTATCGTTTTTGTTTTTTCATTTTCATATGGAGCTATGTTAAAGTCATTTTCTTTCATATCAGCTAAAGCTTCTTTAAAGCTTAAAACTCCTCTTAGTTTAGGAATTTTTCCACGCTTACTTTGCTTAGCAGCTTCATAGATTATTCTTTCCCATCTTTCGATTTTCTTATCTTCTTTTTTGTCATCTACTTTAACAACAGTTCTTTTAGTTTGAACTAATATTATTTCATCAACTCCAACTTCAGTCAACTTTTGAAGTATCATTTCCATTTTAGGACCTTTTGGAAGACCTTGATATACTTTTATTTTTAAATCTGATTCTCTTTTTATATCAACACGTTTTAATATGTTAAGATCAACTTGAGATTTATCTATATTAGTTATTTCACATATATATTCATTGTTGTCATTATCACATATTTCTAATTCTTCACCAACTCTACATCTTAAAACTTTAGAAATATGTTTTACATCTTCTCCTTCTATGATACATGTGTTGTTTTCAAGGTTTACATTTTTCTTTTCTACAAAAAATCTATCCATGAATTTCACCTACTTTGCTATTTTAGATACTATAGCATTCCACTCACCTAAAGATTCTACATGTACTATTTCAAGTCCATTTTCAGTTAAAGCTTGTTTAACTTCATCTACTTTAGCGTGTATTATTCCTGAAGATATAAATACTGCATCATCTTTCATGAATTGTTTTATATCTTTAGCTAATATCTTTATTATATCTGCTATAATGTTTGCTACTACTATATCAGCTTTATCAGTTACAACTTCCATTAAGTTTCCGTGAAGTGCAGTTACACTACCTTCTACTTTATTTAACTCTATGTTTTCTTTAGATACTTTTACAGCTACTTCATCTAAGTCAACTGCTAATACATCTTTAGCTCCAAGTTTTGCTGCTGCTATTGCAAGTATCCCACTTCCGCATCCTATATCAAATACGTTTGATTCTGGCTTAACGTATTTTTCTAACTCTCTTATACACATACTTGTAGTTTCGTGAGTTCCTGTTCCAAAAGCCATACCTGGGTCTAGTTCTATTATTAAGTCAGATTCATCTTCTTCATATTCTTCCCAAGTTGGTTTTACTACTATTTTTTCACCTATTTTAGTTGGCTTATAGTAATTTTTCCACTCATTAGCCCAATCTTCTTCATCTACTTGAGAAAGTTCTACTATAGCTTCTCCTACATCTATTCCGAATTCTTTAAGACCGTCTATCTTTTCTTTTATTAATTTAATATCATCCGTAACGTCTCTTTCTTCTGTTATATAAGTTTTTATTATAACTCCATCATATCCACTATTAAATATTTCTTCTTCAACGAAATCCCAATCATATTCATTTTTCTTTTGGAATTTGAAATCTTTAGGATCTTCTATAGAAACTCCTCCTACATTTTGCTCATATAATATATTAGTTATAGCTTCAACTGCTTCAGTTGTTGTTTTTATTGTAATTTCTGCCCATTTCATTTATGTACACGCTCCTTTTAAAATTCCAGTTTTTCGTAAACTTTATTATATCATATTTATTATTGTCTTTTAAAATAATCTTTTATACTTTAACGCATATATTTAGATTATCAAACTAATTTATTTTTGTATACAATTCTAAAACTTAATAATGGTTAAATAAAAAATAGAGTTAAGTAAATTTTTACTTAACTCCATTTTTTATATTTATAAATTAAATTTATAGGTTATTTAAAATTATTGAACTTGAAGTTACTGTCATTGTAGCTATATTCATAGCCTTATTTATATCATCAAGCGTTTTATTTATTAAAAAACTATGGTTATCTATATTAGATATGAAATTTTGGATTGCTAAAAATGCTGATATAAAATTTCTATAATTTTCATCTAATGCAAACCTTCCATATCCTCTATATATTTTTAATTTATCTGATATATTTTTTATTTCTTCTATTATACCTTTTATATTTTTTATTTCTAAAAATGACATAACTCCAATCAATGGATATCCAAATTTATGAAATTTACAATTATTTTTTTCTAATTCTTTTTTTATATATATGCAATTTCCCCAAAGTTCTTTTTTCCGAGTCAATGAAAATACCTGAGATAAATTTTTTAGTGCATTATTTTTATAAAATCCATTTTTACTTAAATAAACATATGCCTCTTCCATGTTAATTAATTCTTCATACATATCTTGTAAGTTAATAGCTATTGCACAAGCATTAATATAGTCATCTATAGATACTAAAAATGGATGACTTTTTCTCATGAATTCATATGTATATTTTGTTTTTTCTATACATTCATCAATGTTTATTTTATTTTTATTTTCAAAAATTATATTTGAAATTAGTGCCAAAGAATCTCCTGAATAAAATTTATTTTTTTTTAGTTTTTTATGAATTTTAAGTATTTCTTCTAAGCTTTCTTTAAAGTCTGATTGAAAAGATATTATTACTGCTGTATTTATAGAGCTATTACCCCTAAAATCTGAAAAAATTGAAGTACTTTCTCTTATAAGGTCTATACATTCATTTACTTTATTAGAATTTATATATTTATCTTTTAGTGTATATTTAAGTGCACATTCATGTAGTATTAATTTAATCCATGGTTTTGTCTTTATATTTTCTAATGATTCATAATTATTTGTTAGAAGACTCAATCTGTGCTCCATATAATTCCTCCTAAAAGTTATATATATATTAATTAATTAATTAAATTTTTATTATATCTTCTCATTATTATTTCATCTACATATTCTCCATTTTTTATTGCTGAGTATTTTTTAACTCCCTCTTTTTCAAAACCTAGGGATTCATATAATTTAATAGCTTTTTCATTATCTTTATATACCCCTAATTCTAATCTTACTAACATAAGCCAATTATCTGCTAAGTCTATTAGTTCCTCCATTAATTTTTTTCCTATACCTTTTCCCTGATACTTTGTATGTATACTTATTGCCATACTTGCACTGTGTCTTATTCTTGGAGAGGCATTTATATTTAAAGATGCTACTCCTACTACTTTTTTATCATTATTTTCTATTACCTCTGCAACCATTATATGATTATTTATATCTAAGTTTTCAGTTATCTTTTTCATTTTTTCTATTCTTTCAGAACTTATTGCTAAAGTATTTTCTTTTACACCTTTCATTTTTCTTATTTCACTTATATCCTGATAATCTTCTATCTTTACTGGTCTTATTATTATCTCCATAACTACCTCCTTTTTATATTGGCTTTATTATAATTTTAGTTTATATTTTATTTACTTTCTTTAAATTGCAAAAAAAATATATATAATTCTTTTTATATTTACTTCCAAATAAAAAATGGAGTATCTAAATGATACTCCATATATTTATAATAAATTTATATTATTTTTTATCTTTAACCATATCTTTTACTATTGGTGTGCGTTTTTCTATATTGAAATATAAATTTTTAATTTTTCTTCTTAAAAATTTATTATATAAAATACTTGTTATAATAACTATTACATATGATATTACCACGTGTTCTGGATAATGATGTCCTACATATACTCTAGAAAATCCTATTAATAATGATAGACATATAGATATAACTCCAAGTATTTTACTATATACATTTAACCCTAATGCAATACTCATACTAGCTAATGAGTGATCACTTGGGAAAGATGAGTTTGGTTTATGAGGATATAATAAATTAGCTGAACTATTGTTTACAAAAGGTCTTGGTGCAAACCATATACCAGCTAATATAGCTGATAAAACCATATTTAATATTGTAAATATCACTGTATTTACAGCTACCTCTCTTGCATTTTTATTTTTCTTTACAACTCCAACAATATATAATATAACTACCATTAATGCTAATATTAAAGGTACTTTTCTTGAACTAAAAATCATTATACTATCTAATGTTGAATTTTGCCCTGCTAATCCGTTTATTGAGTCAAATACTTTCTCCCAAAAATTCATCATTTAAGCCTCCTATTTATTGTGCATAATCATTTTTTAATATTATATATTTTGTGATATTTTGTCAATCTTTGTCTTTAAAATATTATTAAATCAATTAAACATCTTAACTTTTCTTATTGTCTTTATTGACTCTCCCCTTAGAATACATCTTATCATCATTATAAAGTATTTAAAATTTAATACTAAATCTAAATTTATTTATGTAAAGGGAGTGTATAATATGGATAAAGTAATTTATAGAAACTTAACAGAAACAGATTATGAAACTATGAAGGAGTTTATAGGTGAAGCATTTGGCTTTAATGAGTTTGTTAAAGATAAGAAACTTTTAGATATATTACTTGGAGGATATCTTAAAGAATGTCTTTTGGAAAGTTCATTTGGTAAAGTCGCTCAAAAAGATAATGAAGTTGTTGGATTTATTTTAGGTAGTGCAAAAAAAGATGAAAATCGTTTTAAAAATTGTAACAACATTTTAAATATTGACCCGAATGAGATTGATTTAATTATAAATAATAATAAAAATAAAGAACTTTTCAAGGAGTTTTCAAAAATTACAGATACGTATAAAGAACTTATAAAAGAAAGGGAGAATAATTTCCAAGGTTGTATACAATTGTTTATTGTATCAAAAAAGTGTAGAGGTTTAGGTATTGGTAAGTCTTTAATCGGTCATTTATTTAATTATATGAAAAACATGGATGTAAAATCTTTATATTTATATACAGATACCAGATGCAACTACAAGTTTTATGATAGTCAAAATTTTAAACGTATAAATGAAAAAGAAATTTATTTAAAATCATTTAAAACACCTTTAAATGTATTTTTATACGGTTATAATTTTTAATATATTTAATCATCAAAGGTAATAGCTTTATAAGCTATTACCTTTTTGTAAAATGTAAAAATTTCATTATTTATTATTTTCTAAACACTTTATTGGGTCAATATATACTTGTTCCCATTTTCCATCTTTATTCTTTTTATAATCTGCAATTTTAATATCAACACCATTAGTTAATTGATAAAAAAGTACATAGTACTCGTTCATATTTTTATCTTTAAAATAAACTTTCTTTTCATATCCATTTTCTTTTACACAAACTTTATTATCTATTAAAGAACACCAATTTCCATATTCAATTTCAACAAATGATTTAGCATCATATGACCATCCATGATAAGGAGCACATAAGTAATTTTCTGGAGTGAAATTCATATTTACAATTTTATAAACTTCGCCTTGCTTTTGTAGATAAATATATCCAAAATAATAAGCAAAAACTCCTTTTGACTCATTTGTTCCTTCTATTGTTTCAATTTCAGCAAAATATTTTATAATATCTGGATTTCCCTTATCTGAACCTACTTTATTTAATTTGATTAAATTAATGTGGAGTGTATTCTCAAAAGACTTTAAATAATTTTCATAAGATACCTTATTTTTATAAGAATCTGATAAAAACTTATATGCAATTGGATAAGGAGCTCTTGTATCACCTAAGCTTCCACATCCAGTTTTAGAACCTTCAATAGGATTAGCTGCTTCTCTTAAAATACTAAAGTAATTTATTATAGTATCTTCAGGATTTTTTAAAAACTTATTAGGTATTTTAATTTTAGATGTATCTGCCCCATACACATTATAAAAACTTTCATCTATTTTATTATTTAATATAGTAGATTTAGATGGTCTAAAAAATCGCTCTTGATTATTGTATTGTTCAATATCATTTCTTTTTTTATCTTCTTTTAAATTTGATAATTTTTTATATTGACCTCCAAGTATTAACTGATTTTCTTCACAGTTACATACTATAGTACTTGATATAAAAAATAAAATAAAAACTGTTATAATACTTCTTCTGAACATAATTTTTTGTCAAAATATTTAGCCATGAATTTATAATAAAATAATTTTGACAACCTCCTTTTATACTTTAAGTTTATTTTATTAAGTTTTTTATATTATTTAATTTTTTTACATTAAGTATACTCAAAAGTTTTATTAATTATAAAAAGCCTGAATTTTTAAATAACTGTTACTTTTTTTTAATCGTAAATAAATAGAAAACAAGCTAAAATGGAAATATATGTAATAATTATACCGGAGGATTTATTTAAATGACTTTTGATATTAGCTTTCTTTTAAACATTTGTTTCCCATTCTGGTTAGCTTATAGATTTTTAGTATTGTTTAAGAGAAAAAAAGACAAAATTAAAATCAACTTATTTAGTGAAATTTTAGTCAATCTGTTTGTATTGTATTTATTCATCCTTTTAGGAATACGTATTCTCCCTATACATATAGGTTCTTGTTTACCTTGGATAGAACAATTAAGTTTTGCTGAACAATGCAATTTAAATCTTTTACCTTTTGTAGACTTTTTTAAATATAATATTTATGAAATATCTTCTATTAAAATTTTATTAGGTAATTTTTTATTACTAATTCCTCTCATACTATATTTATGCGCCACAGAAGCTTTTATAAGAAATTTAAAATCTTGTACAATAATTTCTTTTTTAATATCACTTTCTATAGAGTTGACGCAATTAATAACTAATATTTTAAATATATCTGATTATAGAATTGTAGATGTAAATGATTTGATATTAAATACATTAGGTGGAGCTTTAGGATTTTATATATTTGAAATGATATACAAAGGTAAACTTAAAGAATATATAGATTCATTATCTGAGGATTTTGTTGAAAATGATATTGATATAGTTTCATAAAAAACATTTAATATTTTTTAATTTTGATAATATGGGGGTACTAAAATAGACCCCCTTTAATATATATAATTAAATCTATAATTTAGTTACTGTAACTATACTCTTATTTTCAATTAACATACTTATAATTTCATTCATACTAATCAATTTTGACTTTCTTAAAGTATATAAACATTCATCATCTCCTATAACTTCTATACTTTCAATTTTTATTTCACAATTTTCAATTGATTCCTTAACTTCTTTTATAGCTTCTACTCTAGATTTACATTTTATTTTTATTTTTATAATATTAACTTTGCTCATAAACTTATCTTCAAATTTCTTTAAGAAAACCAGAACTATTACTATACTAACTCCACTTAATATACTTATTTTATAAAATCCCATTCCTATTGCAATACCAACACAAGCTACAGTCCATATAGATGCTGCTGTTGTTAATCCTTTTATAGCTCCTTTTGTCTTTATTATGGTTCCAGCTCCTAAAAATCCTATACCTGACACTACTTGACCTATAAATCTTCCATCATTTAATTTTACTATTCCTGAAAGTGCTTGTGCTTTAGTAATTTGATTTAAAGCAAAATCTGCCAATTCTACCTGGATAAGTGCTGCTACAGTAGCTCCCAAACATACTAGTGTATGAGTTCTAAATCCTGCTGATACATTTTCACGTTCTCTGTTGTAACCTATAGTTCCTCCTATACATATGGCTAATAAGATTCTTATAATTATGTCTTTTATATCCATGAAACTACTCCAATCTATATAATAAATTTAATTTTTAATAGATTATATACCCCTACTATAAAACTATAACCCATGTAGTTTCTATAATTTCAATTAATAAGATTTCTATATTGAAAATATTTATGAAAATTTTTAATGACACCTTCAAATCTATAAATGAATACTATGTTAATTAGGATACATTCATTTACATTTGGAGGATAACAATATGAAAAAAATAGTTAAAAAGATTTTATCTAATTTAATGCCTAATAATAATTTTTCTAATTTAAAAATAAAGTCAATCAAATCAAGACAATTTCCTTATGAAATTGAAATTATTGCCACAAATTTATATGTACCTTGGGCTATGGACATCAGTAATGATGGAGATATCTATTTTACAGAACGCTCTGGTTCAGTTAAAGTTATTAAAAGTGACAACCTTAATCCCAAACCGCTAATTAAGTTTACTTCTCCATTTATAAGTCAAGGCGAAGGTGGATTAATGGGTATTGTCCTAGACCCAAATTTTTCACAAAATAACTATATATATGTTATGTATTCATATACAGAAAATAATAAAATATATAATCAAGTTGTTAGATTAATTGAAGAAAATAATAGTGCATATATTGATAAAGTTCTTATAGATAAAATTCCTGGTGGACAAATTCATAATGGAGGAAGGATAAAAATAGGACCAGACAAAAAACTTTATATAACAACAGGAGATGCAGGTAATCCTGAATTAGCACAAGATATTAAAAGTAAAGCAGGAAAAATACTTAGAATAGAATTAGATGGCAGTATTCCTAGTGATAATCCATTTACTAATTCACCTGTTTATAGCTTAGGACATAGAAATCCTCAAGGATTAGCTTGGAATTTAGAAAATGTATTATACTCATCTGAACATGGTCAATCTGCTCATGATGAAATAAATATTATATATCCAGGTAGAAATTATGGGTGGCATATAGTTCAAGGAAATGAACAATCTTCAGAAATAGTTACACAAAAACCTTTAATACACAGTGGTGAAAATACATGGGCACCTTCTGGTATTGCTTTTGTAAATCAAGGTCCATGGAAAGGAAAATTATTAGTTACTAACTTACGTGGGCAACAAATACTTACTATAACATTAAATGAAAATGAAACATTAGTAAAAAATTTAGAATCATTGTTTAAAAATGAATATGGACGTTTGCGTGAAGTCATTCAAGAAAAAAACGGATCAATTTACATTGCAACAAGTAATAGAGATGGTAGAGGTAATCCAGATGAAACTGATGATAAAATTTTACGTCTTACTTTAAAGTAAATATATATTTTAATTATTCATAAATTATTTATATCACAAACACTAGATTGGTAGAATATATATATTGTTTTTCAATATAATTTCTTCTTGATACCCTATAATTTTACGAATCAATCCATTATTCTTTGATTTCCATACTAACCCATCCAAATAAATATACAATTTTTTACAAAATCAAAAAATACTATAAGCACTCCTGTATCAGCTAGTATAATCTCTTTTCCTGTATTTATCAAATAAAAAAATATATTTAAAAAGGACTATGAAAATTATAATCATAGTCCCATATAAACTTTATATCTTGAATCTATACTAAAGGTGCATCAATTTGAGTAGTAAAAAGGAATTCATGGCAGTGACCATCATTAACAGTAGTATTTCCAGATACTAAATGGACATGTTTATCAGTACCTGGTATATTAATTGCTGGTCCTGTCGTAGTGCATATTTTATGAAAATGATCAAGGAAATCTGTATTATCATTTTTTATCTTATGAACATGGTTAGTTCCACCATATATTGGTATAGCTTCTCCTGTAACTCCTGCAGCACGATGATTATGTCTATCATCGCCTTCTTCTGCTAGTTTTACACTTTCTGAATATTCATGAACATGTCTCATTTCATCTTCATAACAGTTATCCCATTTATCCCATTTATTGCAATCCCAATAATCATCTGAACAACAGTGTTTACAATTTTTTTTGCATTTATAATCTTGACAGCTCATTTTAACATCTCTCCATTATATATATTAAAAAGTTCTTATAAATAACCTCTTTATATAATATGAATAAATATCAAAAAAGTTCATATTTTGTAGTATTTTGTACTAATTTAATTAATTTTTATTACTTCTTTCTCTTAATGCTAGTTTCATCAGTGAGTTTACAAAAGCCAATTTCTTTAAAATCAAATATAGAAGCTTTTTTAGAAACTTTAATTCTTTTTTATCCAATACTTTTTTAAATAGTTTTAAATATGTACCTATATAAAACTTTATCTAGATACTTAAATATAAAAATAAAAAAGAACTTAATCACAATATAATTAATTTTAATTTTCTTAATATTTTCAAATTATTATTAAATTGGTTTATACAGCTATTTAACGGGTAAAATAAAAAAATACTTAGAAAATCTATAAAAATAGCTAGAGAAAGGAGATTATCAAAATTATTTTGATATTAAATTATAATGTTTAGCATCTTAGGATTAATTTTATCGTTAATACTTATAATGTATCTTGCTTACAAAGGATACTCAACAATAATAACAGCGCCAATAATTGCAATGATAACAATAATCCTTACTACTGGATTTGATGGTCATTTAATGGCAAATTACACAGAAGTTTACATGTCAGGATTTGCAAATTTTATAAAAAACTATTTTCCCCTTTTTATGACTGGGGCAATTTTTGCAAAATTAATGGAGGAAGTTGGTTATGCAAAGTCAATAGCACATTTTATAACTAAAAAACTAGGAAAAGATAAATCAGTATTAGCAGTAGTATTATCTGGAGCAATTCTTACTTATGGAGGAGTTTCTTTATTTGTAGTTGCATTTATTCTTTATCCAATTGCATCTATGTTATTTAAGGAAGCAGATATTCCAAAAAGACTTATACCTGGAACTATTGCACTTGGAGCTTTTACCTTTACTATGACTGCACTACCTGGTTCACCAGAAATTCAAAATGTTATACCAATGAAATACTTTGGAACAGATACTTTTGCAGCTCCAGTTATAGGAATATTTGCAAGTATTATGATGTTATCACTTGGTATGATTTGGCTTACAAAACGTGTAAAATCTGCTAAAGCTAATAATGAAGGTTATGGAAATCATAGTGATAATATATGTGAAGAAAACTATGAAAACCTACCAAGTATTTTTAAAGCAGTACTTCCTATAATAATAATTTTTATAACTAACTTATTCTTCTCAAAGGTTTATTATGAAAATATAGATGGAAGTTATTTAAGTAAATTTAATACTACATTAAGTAATGTTTCAGGTACTTGGAGTGTAATAATAGCTATAGTTTTAGCTGATATATTTATTTTATTAACTAATTTTAAAAAAATAAAAAATATAAAATCAGTACTAGACACAGGTGTTACTAATTCCTTTAAACCATTATTAAATTCTAGTGCTATAGTTGGATATGGAAGTGTAATAAAGTCTTTAGCAATATTTAGTTTTATACAATCATTTATTTTTGGTATTTCATCAAATCCAATAATATCTGAAGCTTTGTCAGTAAATTTAATTTGTGGTCTTACGGCTTCAGCTTCTGGCGGGCTTGAAATATCACTTAATGCCTTAGCTCCAACTTATTTGCAAATGAGTCATACTTTAAATATTCCACCAGAAATTCTTCATAGAATTGCTTCACTTTCTTCAGGTGGATTAGACACTCTACCTCATAATGGAGCAGTAATTACTACGCTTGCTATTTGTGGATTAACCCATAAAGAAGCTTATAAGGATATGTTTGTAACTTCTGTTGTTATTCCAATATTTGTAACTACTATAGTTGTTATATTAACATCTATTCGATTTGGTGTTTAATATAAATTTTTAAATAAATATAATTTAATAAGTAATATAAAAATAAGGAAAAGTCATTTTATTGACCTTTCCTTATTTTCTTTAATTATCTGATTTTATTTGTGTCCATGCATCGTCATATATTCTTTTGACATCACTAGAAAAATCAGTGTAGATTTCACATCTATCCATTATTTCTTTAGGCATATATGCATTAGGATTATTTCTAACATTTTCTGGTTGTTCTAATCTAGCTTCTTTATTTGGAGTTGTATATCCTATTTCATTTGCTATTCTTAAAGCACTTTCTTTATCACTTACAAAGTTTATAAACTTTTCAGCACCTTCAACATTTTTAGCATTATGTGGTATACATAAGCTATCAATCCAGAAATTTGCACCTTCCTTAGGCACTACATAAACTAAGTTAGGATTTTCATCTTGAAGATTTAATCCTTCTCCAGACCAAATCATATTTATATCAGATTCACCTGCTGGAATCATTGTAGTTCCATTATCAACTCCATATATTGGATTTACTAATTTTCTTTGACTTATTAATAAATCTTTAGCTTCTTCAATTTCTTTTGGATTTTTTGTATTTAAAGAGTATCCAAGTTTCTTTAAAGCTGCTCCCATTGTATCTCTATAAGTATCAAACATAAAAATTTTATCTTTATATTTTTCATTCCATAGTATATCCCAACTATCTACTTTTTCTTTTACTACATCTTTATTATAAATAAGTCCTACTGTTCCAAACATATAAGGAACTGAATATTTATTACCTGGATCTATTTTTAAATTTAAATATTCTTTATCCATTTGAGATATATTAGGTATATTGTCTTTATTTAGTTTTTGAACAAGATTGTTTTTAATCATTCTTGGCATTAAAGCATCAGATACTAAAATAACATCATATTGACCTGCGCCTTTGCTGATTTTTTGATACATTGTTTCCATATCATCAAAAGTTTCAATGTTAACTTTTATACCATATTTCTTCTCAAATTCTTTTACAGTTTCTTTATCTATATTTTCTCCATAATTAAGAAAACTTATTTGTTCTGAAGATTTTTTGCTACATCCTACAAAAAATGCACCAATTATTACAACAATAATTGATAAACTCAATAATTTAAATATTTTTTTCATGCTACAATCCTTTCTATTATTTTAGAGTTATTTTAATACCCAAAACTATTAATAATTAATCTACTTTTATTATAATTTTAAAAATATTATGACTAGTATATTTTACTACGCAAAATAATCTAAATAAAGGATTTATTACTTTATTTAGCTTTATTATATGTATCTTTTAATTGTTGTAATATAAATTAATCACATTAGCTAATAATATATTTTTTAAAACTTGCCAATAAAAAACCGTATCATATTCTTATGATACGGTTTTTTTATTTCTTTAAATTAAAATCTTTTATAAATTGTTATGTTAATATATTTAACATTACATAGCTCTAACAGGGAATATTGCATCTAAAATTCCAATAACTATAGCTGCTAATATTGCTCCCATAATAGTTACACCCATATTAGGAACTAAGAATTGTGCTAAATATAGTATTATAGCTGCAATTACAAAACCTTTTATTCCTTTTCCAAAAGGAGATGCATCAACTCCCATAAGTAATTCTGCTAAATAATCTAACACAGATATTACAACAGCAGCTATTAAAAATGACCACATTCCATCGATTGAAAATCCTGGAGTTACAAATGATGTTACCATAAGAATAATTGCAACTAATATAAATCTTCCTATCCATTTTAATAAACTACCATTATTTCCTTTGTTATTATTATCATATCCCATAGAAGACACTCCTTTAATATAATTTTATAATTACTTTTTAATTAGTAAATCTCTTTAAATAAATCCTCAAGTAGTAATTATATAATTGGACTTTCATAATAAATGTATATTTATTATTTTTATTTTATAGTTATATTTTGACCACTCTGTTAAATAATATTCCCTATAATATTAGCACAACTTAAATTTTAAATTTTTATTGTATAATTTTTTTAATACAATAAATAATAGTTTATAATTAATCTATATATAAAATTTAACTACTATAAAAAATGTTTATCTTAAAACTTTTTAATTTTTCTTATATCCAGATTTAATTCTAGTTTTCTTTTTACACTCTAAAAAAGAGAGTACTAAAATGGTACTCCCTTTTATAAATCTATATCATTTAAAATCTTTTTAAGCTCTCTTACCTCATCAATACTTAAAGTAATTCCCTTACCCATCTTTTGATGATCTTCATCCCAATCTCTTATATCAAATTTTGCTGGTCTATCATTCCAACTAACTAAATTTAACTCCTTACTCCATCCATTGCTTGACTTTGAAATAATTCCAAAATTCTCTTCTATATCAAATTTTATACCTGCCATTATCATTCACCTCTTCTTTATTTTCCTGTATATAATTCAAATCTATAAACTTGATTTGTTATATTATCTTCTCTGCCTTCTTCAACCTTTTCTTTAAACATAGAAAGTGGTCTAACATACATATCATAAGGAGGATACAACATCTGATAAGAAACCAACTCCTCTCCAGTTTCTGAATGTTTCACTATACTATGTACATAATATAAATTTCCTTTAAAATGTCTATACGGTCTTTGCGCCTGTATCTCATGGCTCATAAGTACACCTTCTTTCTTACTTTTCTCAATATATATCTTATACCCAATTTAATCATATATATCTGATATATTATACAACATTTTTAACATTAATTTTAAACTTAATACCTTACTTTTCAAATGTATGTGATTTAAATGTCAGTTACAAAAACTAAAAATATAAAATATAAAAAAGAGACTATTTAAAATAATCTCTTTTTACATAATTGAAATTTCAGATATACATTTATATACATATTCGCTTAATTTGTAATTAGTAAATTTAAATTGTAATTTTAGGTATATAACCTTAATTTAATTATAAGTTGTGATTTGTAATTTGTATTTTAATTTTAAAATTCTTTAATTTTAATCAATCAAACTAAATTTCAATTATGAATATATATTACTAGCATTTAAGCTAAAGTAATAACTGTCTCATTATTAACTTTGTTTATTGATAATTCTAAAGCTAATATTTCATTATTTATACTTTCTAAAAGCAACTTCATATCCTTTTTATCAAAGTTTGGTTCAATCACTTTATAATATACTGAAGTTGCAGCCGCATCAACTCTTCTTTGCTTAGATGATTTAGATTGTTCAATAATCATATCAATTGTATCTACTTGTTCTCTTAATTTTTTAAGTCTATTTAAACCACCTTGTATAGTTAAATCTTCCTTTTCTATATCTATTCTAGTAATATTATTTAATTTAGCTATTTCAGTTCTTAAAGCTTCTATTGTATTTCCAATTTTTAAAGTTTCTTTAAATTCTTTTTCAAAGTCAAATTCATCATTACATTGATATTTTTGATCATCTGATTCTAATATGTATGAAACAGTTGTATTTTGAACATCTGATATTTGATTAAGTTTTGCTCTATATATTTTTCTAATTCTGCTACTTTTATTATAGCTTGACTTAGTGTTAGTGTTTCCATACTTATCACCATCCCTTGTTGCTATATTATATTTTTTCTAAACTTATTTCAAGATTTTTTATAATTTGTATCAAATCTGTAATCAAATTTATATTTTATAAACTCCTTTAGTATTAGAAAACTAATATTTCCTATACTTATATCGATAAATTATAGAAAGATTGTATACTTATAAATTTAGCAAAAACATTAACATCATGCATATTAACAAATATCTATCTAAAAATGTCTCCTAATTTTAATGGGTAGATATTTTTTATTATACATAAATTCTATAATTTAAATTTTTTACTTTTTTGTGTTATTGTTAAATTGTATATTATAAAAAAATATATACATGTATAATTGTATACGGGAGCAAATAGATTTAATTTATATATTCAGGGGTGAATTTAAAAATGAATAAATTTAATTGTTTAATTTGTGGTGAAGAAGTACTTTATGAAAGTGAAAGTAAAAAAAGACGTTGTTATTTTTGCAAAGAAACTTACGAGTCAGCAATGGTATGTAAAAATGGTCATTATGTGTGTGATTCTTGTCATAGTAGTGATGCCTACTCTGTAATAACTAATTATTGCTTAAATAGTGATAGTATAAATCCATTAGAAATGACACTAGATTTAATGAAGCATCCATCTATAAAAATGCATGGACCAGAACATCATTACTTAGTTCCAGCTGTATTGATTACTGCATTTTTGAATAAAACAAACAATAAAACACACATTAAAAATCTATTAAATGAAAGTCAAATACGAGCTAAAAATGTTTTAGGTGGTTTTTGTGGATTTTATGGGGCATGTGGAGCTGGTGTAGGCTGTGGTATATATACTAGCTTAATTCAAGAAGCAAGTCCTATGAGTAAAAAAGAATGGGGACTTTGTAATCTAATGACCTCAAAAGCCTTAAAAAATATAAGTGTATATGGTGGTCCACGATGTTGTAAAAGAGATTGTTTTACAGCTTTAGAAACTGCCATTGATTTTACTAAAGAATATTTAGATGTTGAATTGGAAAAAATGAAAAATTTAAAATGCGAGTTTAACAATTTAAATAAAGAGTGTTTAGCTAATAGATGTAGTTTTTATAAAGAAAAAGATTTAGTATTATCTAAAATTTAATAAAAATACTTTCTATAATTAACTATGTGAATTAAATTGTTTTTTCTAAATATATTTAATAAAAATTTTTTAAATCTGTAAATTATACATATCTTCTTTTATCTATTATTAGTTTAATTTTAAATATACTTTTCTTCAAATACAAAATAGCCACTTTTTAAACTTTAAAAGTGGCTATTTTACTTAATTTTAGATATAAGTTTTTTATTTTCTATTTTTCACTTAAAAATTAAAAATATCTTAACTAAATTTACATTTCTTTATAATTTTCTAAAAGTCTAATATAATAATTTGCTTCTCTTAATACATGATCTGCAAGAAGAGGAATTATTATAGATTTTATTTTGCATCTTGCAATTCCATCTACCCCTGCTTCTTTAAAATTTTTAAATTGAATAGTTTTATTTAAAGTTTCATCTGTAATACTATTTATTGTCGCATCTGTCATAGTTTTTGCCTCTTCTATTAAATCTTCAAAATCATCTGCAAATTCATCTGCAGTTTCAATTAATTTCTCTTCATAAGGATCAAGTAATCCCCTTATAAATAAGGAATGTTCCATCATAATTTGATCCCAGAATAACTCTGTTTCTCTAATATCTTTAGACTCAATATCATCTCTATTTTCAAGATCCTCTACTAGTGAAAGATACAATTTTGCTTCACGAAGTATATGTTCAATAAGTGATGGATAGTTAACTGTAAATAAATTGCAAGATAATACACCATCTAATACTCTTTGTTTAAAATTAATAAGTCCATTAAGAAGTTTTTTTGCATTATAGTTAAGTTGATCTACATATTTTACTAATTCAGAATTAACTCTTGGATTTTTTCCACTGCGTAATCTCGATTGTAGTGTAGTTATATTTTGATTTATTTCTATTCCTGTTAAGTTTTGTGTTTTTTGTTCTGTGCCTAATGTATAATTAGTAATAATTTCACCTGATTCTAAAATATCTGATCTAATTACTCCATTACTAGCACTTACTGCATATGATAGTAATTTTTCAAATTCTCTTTTATAATGATCAGCTTCACTAGCAAGTTTTGAATCTTTAGATGTAAATCCAGCTTCTAAAAATATAGAGTGTTCTTTCATTATTCTTGAAAAAAATAAATGTAATTCAAGTGATAAAATCACATATCTTTGATCGTTTATCATATTCCCTCCTAAAAAACATTTTAACGTATACTATGCATTTAATTATTAATTAGTGAATAAATAATTAAATAAATTAAAATAAAAAAGCAGTTTAGGAATTTTCCCAAACTGCTTTTTATTAATTTTTATAATCGTATTTATATGTATTTGTATTTTTATTCATAAAATCTAAGTAGCTTTCTTTAGTAAATTTAGGCTTAAAGTTTTTTATAATATCTTTTGCGATTTTAGCATCATCTACTAATAAATCTATTAAAGTCATAGCCATAGCTTTTGCAGGTATTATATAAGCTAATTCTTCATCACTTATATAATAATCCTTAGTATGTAGGCTTCCACTTACCCCTCCTATCCAAGGATGAATGCATGGTATTATTTGAGATATATCTCCAAAATCAGTTGACCCAGATGACTTTATAACATCTATTATAGATTCATCACTTTCACCAACTAATTCCATGTAGTTTTTCTTAAATACCAAGTCCATACTATTATCAGAATCTAGTGGAAGATATCCAATAGTATCTTCTATTATAACTTCTCCACCTAAAGCCATTGCTGCTGCATTAAGTGACCTATTTACCTTTTCATTTGCATCCATCATAGATTCTACATTTGCCGCTCTTACCATAGCTTCTATTGTAACCTTTGATGGAACAACATTAACTATATCTCCACCATGATTTATTACTGTACTTACTCTAACTCTATCTTCATCTTTAAAAGTTTCTCTTTGAGCATTTATATTGTTAGTAGCTAAACTTGCCATATTTAAAGCATTTATACCTTCATGAGGTGCTATACCTGCATGGGATGCTCTTCCTATGAAAGTTGCATGCTTACTTATAAATCCATTAGTATAAGATTTTATTACACAGTTTTTATTTTCTTCAAAGTTTAATGCATGAAACATCATTGCCATATCCACATCATCTAATGTTCCTCTGTATAATAATTCTTGTTTACCACCAACATACTTTATCTCATTTTTATCTTGTAAGCTTTTTCTAAACTCTAAGTCTATACATTCTTCAGATGGAACTGCCATAAAATCTATCTTACCATCTAAATGCTTTAGTACTCCTGAATTTATAATTCCTAGCGCACATCCTAGCATACCAGCTACTTGTATATTATGTCCGCAACAATGAATATTTCCTATTTCATTTGCATCTTTATGATCTGGACAAACTACTGAGTCTAACTCTCCCATTACCGCTATTTTGGGCCCATCTTTATCCTTGTTTAAAGATGTCATACATCCTGTAACTGCTATATTTTCAACTACATCAACACCTAAACTTTTTAAAAAGTCTGAAGCAGTTTTAGTAGATTTTACTTCCTTGTAACCAAGTTCTGGAGTTTCGTATATACTTTTTCCAGCCTCAATTATTTTATCTTTATTTTTATCTATTTCTTCCAAAACCAATCTTTTAAGTTCTTTTATATCCATTTTATCCACCTTACTTTATAAAGCCATTATGTTATAAACTATTTTAGTCGCATCATATAATTCATCTATATTTACATACTCATTTACTGTATGCACATCATACATTCCTAAGCTTATTATCGCACTTTGGTATCCTAAGTTAGCCATTATATTAGCATCACTTCCTCCACCTATTACCATAGGCTTTGGCTCTATCCCAACTTTTTTAGTGGCTTCTTCAACTAATTTAAATACGTTACTTTCTAAACTTAATTCAAAACTTGGATATGCATTTGTATGCTCAAAATCACAAGTTGTATTCATATTTTTTGCTACTTCTTCGCAACAATTTTTCATATGATTTATTTCTTCTTCTAATCTTTTTGCTATATGACTTCTTATTTCAGCAGTGAAACTAACTTTATCCGTTACTATATTAGTAGCTCCTCCACCTTCTATTCTTCCTATATTAGAAGTAGTCATTTCATCTATTCTTCCTATGTGCATATTACTTATTGCATTAGAAGCTGCTACTATTGCATTTATCCCTTTTTCTGGCTCTATACCAGCATGTGCTTTTTTACCATAAAAAGTTACTTTTATATTTTCTTGTGCTGGTGCTTTATAAGCTATTACTCCAGTATCTCCACCTGCATCTAAAATTACTACATCTTTACAAGGAAGATTTTCAGGATTAAAGTTTTTAGCTCCTAACATTCCTGCTTCTTCACATACAGTAAATAATAAGTATATATCTCTATGAGGTATTTTATCTTCCATTATACATTCTAATGCTTCTAATATAGCAGCTATTCCTGCTTTGTCATCTGCTCCTAGTGTTGTTGTTTTATCCGTTTCTATTATATTCCCCCTAATAACTGGCTTTACTCCAAGGCATGGTGCTACTTGATCCATATGTGCTGCAAAACATATTGGATTTTCACTATCTTGTCCTTTTATATAAGCTATAACATTTCCTGAATTACCTCCAAATTTATCTCCGGCATCATCCATCTTAACCTCTATACCTCTTTCAGTTAAGTAATTTACCAACCATTTAGCCATTTCTACTTCTTGGTTAGAAGGACTATCTACCTTTACCATATCTATAAAATTGTTTACTAATCTTTCTCTAGATAACATAATAATCTCCCCTTATATTTTTAATTTTCCTACCCTATAATAAGAGGGATGCCTCAGGCACCCCTTGCTTAACTATGCTGCCTTTTGGCTTTCTTTAATTTCTTCTTTTTCATTTATTTTCTTACCGATTAATATAGTTCCAAATACTGCTGTTAATATAACTAAGTATGATGGACTTCCACTTCCTGGCATAAAATCAAATGCTCCATTTTTTAATAAGAAGTTCATAGGTACTGCTATTAATGCTGCAACTGCTGCAAACTTAGGCTTCATTATAGCAAACTGTCCAAACACTGCTCCGAATAATGCTGGTAATATTAAATCAAATGCTGCTGTTACTTGTGGAGGTAATACTGATAATATTGCTTGTCCAAATACAACCCCAATTGATAATATAACTATATTTACTATTATAGAAACCGCTATACCTATTGTAGATATTACTGAACCTTTTTCCGTTCCTGGTTCAACATCTGCTGCTTCTTGAGCTACCATTGCACATGGAACTCTCATGTTTGAAGTATTTCCTGATATAAATGTCATATATGTACCTGGTATTCCAAGTATCGGGAAGTATGCTATAGGCTCAACCACATAAAAAGCTCCACTAACACTTATTTGTGATATTGTCCCAGCTATTATAGCTGCTATTGGAGGCATATATCCAAATATTCCTGACACAACTAATACTGGTGCAAAACATAATATAATTCCTAATAATAAAGTACCTTTACCCCATTTAGTTATACTTGGTATGTATTTTTTTGAATAATAATTGTTATTGCTCATATATTTGTCCTCCTTATATTACGTTTATTAATACTGTTCCTATTATCATTCCAGAAAACATTGATATTGATAAAGCCCACTCTTTTATCCATTGTATGTTTTTATCTTTTGCAATCTTAGATAACCCCATCATAACAACACAACCAATTATTGTAGCAACTGCTGCTGGTGATGTGAAAGTTACTGAACCTTCTCCTGTTATGAAGTTTCCTGATGCTAAGTAAGCAAATGCTCCAAGCATTGCACAAGCTGATATTATTGGAACTAATTTTTCATTACCACTTGATAATAAGTGATTAACTTTGTCCATTTTATCAGTGAATAATAAAGTGAATATTAACCAACCTAAAGAACCTAAAACCATTACCCATATAGCACAAGCAAATACCATTGGATCCATTCCAGCTCCAAGTTTTGCACCCATAGCTTCTGCTCCAAATCCTGCTGCCATAAGTTCATAGTTAACCGAACCTATAAATGAAAGTCTCATCCAAGACATAGGTCCACCCATTGAAACTAATAAAGATATCATACCAACTAATATAACTATTGATGGTCCTATTGATGATATTGCACTACTTTTTATAGCTGCTTTAACTTGAGTATCTTTTATTCCCATTTCTTTTGCAGCTACTACTGATTTTCTAAAAAATACTATAGATTGAATCACAACAACCATTACAGCTAACCCTGCAGCTATCCACATAAAAGGATGATTTGCCATTTTTAAATAATCTGCTTCAAATACACTTCTTAAATTATCCATCATAATTCCTCCTCTGTTTCAAAACGTTTTCTTATCAATTTTTTATTTTTGACAAGTCCGTAATATGTCCTTAATTGGATAATATAATATTTGTAGAATATTGTCAATACAAATAAAAAAACTTTTTCCTATATATTTTTAATATTTAAATTAGAAGAATAAAAAAATGCCTAAAGTTTACTTTTAGGCACTTCTATCTAAAACAATATTTCTATTAAATTTTTAGGACGACCTGCACCTTTACTACTTTCTTTAGCATGAACCTTTCCTAATTGTGCTGAAGTTATTTTTTGTAAAATTCTTCTTGCACTTCTATCACTTATATCTAAGTATCCTGCTAATTCTTTTGAGTCGTAAATTTTACTTCTCCTAACTTCACTTATACCAATAATTTTAGAAATAGTTTCACAACTTAAACCTGTTTTCTTTGATATTTCTAAAATACTTTTATCATTAGGTATAATACAATAACTAATTTCATTATCCATTCCTAATGGTCCTGTAAGATTTTCATCT
Source organism: Paraclostridium tenue (assembly GCF_039521565.1). NCBI lineage: Bacteria > Bacillati > Bacillota > Clostridia > Peptostreptococcales > Peptostreptococcaceae > Paraclostridium > Paraclostridium tenue. The sequence continues at coordinate 136,876 of NZ_BAAACP010000003.1, read as the reverse complement.
TCATCAATTGAGTATATGTAAGATTCTTTTGAATCTATTCCTCTTTCTAATGCTTTTGTTGCATTTATTTCTGCTTTAAAAGCAGTAGCTCCAAATCCAATTCCTATATTTAAATCAAATCCTAATGCTTTAATTTCCTTTTGCAATTTTAATAATTTCTCGTAGTTACTATTTTTATTTACAGATCCTTTATTACTAAATATAATATACTCATTACGCCCAAATGGAAATACTGCTCCATTTATACTTCTAACATAAGAAATTATATATTTATCTATATCTGTTTTCTTTATCATATTTGAATAATAATTTTCTATATTATTACTATAATTCCCAAAGTTAAATATTTCTACTGCTATTTGAGAAGATTCAGCTTTACTAATAGCATATTTGCTCATCACTTCATCATATGATGCTTTAACTAATGACCTTGTTGGTCTAAGCAATATAATAGGATAATCTTTTTCTTTAATTTGATTATATATATTCATAAATCCTGTAATCATTATATTGATTTTGCCACTTTTATATAAATTAATATGCCAATCTAAATAACTATCTTCATTTATATTTGTTGAAAATGGCAAACAAAACATTTCAGTATTCTTTATCTCAAATTCATCTATTATATTTTCTACCATTTCATCTTCAACTACATCTATACTGAATTTATCTATTTCCATATTTAAATTATGTATATCCCAAAATGCCTTAAGAATACTTGTATCACTTCTTTGAACAAATGAATGAGGTTTTTTTATTTCATGATTTTTTATTATTTCTTCATAAACTCCACATCCTGTTAATATAATTCCATCACACTCATACTCACACTTTTCTATTAAATCTACGGATTCTATTATCTTCTCTTTTGTATATAATCTCGTTTCTAAACTACTATCTATTTCTTTTAAATATTTTTCTATTCTTACAGCTGAGTCTAGTGGTCCAAGAATTCCTATTATCATACAATCCCTCCCACATTATCTATATTTTAAAATTATTTTGTACTTATACATATTATACTATTTTAAGACAGTAATACAATTTATTATTATTTATTAAATAAAAAAGGAGCTTATGCTCCTTTTACTACTTTCTTTAATTTTCCCTATATATATTAAACAGCTGCATTAGCTTCTTTATTTAACATTGATAATAATTCAGATAAATCATGTATTTCATAAGTTGCTTTTATATCCCCACACTCTTTATTTGAAATATTAAACCATACACAATCAATTCCAAAATTATTAGCACCCTTAATATCAGATGCTAAACTATCACCTATCATCAATGTTTCATCCTTTTTCATAAAATCATACTTATTAAAAATTATCTCAAAGAACTTTGAATTAGGCTTTTCAACTCCAATTTCTTCAGAAATAAATACGTCATCAAATAAATTCATTAATTTTGAATCTTTAAGTCTTTGTTTTTGTGTTTGTCCTATTCCATTAGTTCCTGCAAATATTTTATACCCTCTATTTCTTAGCTCTATTAAAGTTTCCATAGCTTTTGGAATTGTTTTATGACCTTTAGTTAAACAATTTTGATATTCATTTTCTATTATTTCACCTTCAATATTATATCCATACAATGCAAAAAATTCTTCAAATCTTTTAGTTAAAGCTTCTTCCTTTTTTATACAACCTTGTTCTATTTGACTCCAAAATTTCCTATTAATAGCTTTATATTGATTAATTGATTTTTCATCAAATGGAATATTATATTTTTTAAAAATAAATTCTAAAGAATTTCTTTCATTATCTTGAAAGTCTAGTAAAGTATCATCTAAATCGAATATTAAATTTTTATACTGTCTCATGTGTTCACCTCTACCTATTATAATACTCTATTCATTTTTTATAATATGTTATTTTTTAAATCTATTTTATATTATAACATAGGTATCTTTTTAAATAAAAATAAGTGCTAACTTTGGTCAGCACTTTTTAATAATAATGATTATCTCTAACTTCTACATGCATAACTTTATCTAAATCTGTACCTACACAACACATCTTTATAAATCCGCATCCAGGTCTTTCTCCTACAAAAGTGGTACAAAAACATCCATCCCCAAAACTAATAGCTGGGCTAAATCCAATATTTCCTAATCTATAATCCGATAATTCAAATTCAACAATAGGGTTTTTGATAGGTTTTCCATTACCATCTATCAAAACTCCAAGTATAATTTGCTTACATCCACAAGCTACATCTATTTTATATGGAAACATAAATTTTAAATGAACATGTTTAGGTCCTGGTGGTTTACATGGTTGTTGATGTTTTTTATTTTTATATTTCTTACCTCTTAAATCTTCATCTTCTGTAAATTCTTCGCTACATAAATCTATCTTTTCTAAAATAAACTTATGTAATTCTTCTTCATTAGTAATATGTCTATCATCTATAACAAAGTTTAAATTACTCATAAGACTTCCCACCTTATAATGTTTTTATAGTAGTATATATTATGTCTAAGATATTAAAGTTGTTCTTAATAAAACAAAAAGGTAGTAACCTTAACCTAAGATTACTACCTTTTTTCCTGTTATCCAACCTTTTTTAAACTTTGAATTTCATCTTTTAACCAATTCTTACCTTCTACTAATCTTGCTACTAACATAGAACTTACTGTATTTCCTGTAGTATTAAGTACTGTATTTGGTATATCAGTTATTGTAGTTATTACTGTTAATAAAGGTATCGCTTCAACAGGGAATCCGAAAATGCTTACCACGAGCATCTCACCTATAAGTCAGCCGCCTGCTACTGGAGCCATAAATACTCCAACAACAAGAACTGTAACTAATAAACTTAATAGTGTTTCTGGATTACCCATATTTCCACCCATTATTCCAGTTAAGAATGCAACCTTAACTATAACTGCTAATACAGATCCATCTTTATGTATATTAATCCCAAGAGGTATAACTGTTTCAGCTATATCATCTGGAACCCCTATTTTTTTACTTGCTTCTAAGTTAGATGGTATACAAGCAGAACTTGAAGATGTTGCAAGTGCCGTTGCTATTGGACTTATTGAATTTTTATAAAAACTCTTAACTCCTTTTTTACCCCCTGATAAATATGCATATAATGTATAGCATATAACAAAGTATAATACCGCTATCACAGAATAAGTAATAAATACTCTTATATATCCTGTAATTATTTCTTGTCCTAGCTCACCTATAATAGATGCCGTATAACATCCTAATCCTATAGGTCCTAGTTTCATTATTATATTAACTATATTTAAAACTACATTAGTTCCTTCATTTAGTATTTTTCTTATACTATCTGCTTTTTCCCCTAAAACCGAAACTGAAGTCCCTACTAATACTGCAAATATTACAAGTTGAAGTAAATTGCTACTTGAGAATAATTCACTAAAATCAGAAACTGTAATTGAATTTACAACCTGATTTAACAAACTTCCTTTTGATGCTAGCTTCTCCTGATCTGGTGCTACCATCATTTCCTTTACTGAACTTATATCAATTCCTTTTGCTGGATCAAAGATTATAGATCCTACAATTCCTACTATAGCCATAACTAGCGTAGTTAATGTAAATACTATTATTACATTCTTCATGATCTTACCAAATCTATTCATACTCTTTACGTTTGCAACCCCAGATGCAACGCTAAAGAATACAAGTGGTACTACGATCATCATAATCAAATTAATGAATAAATCTCCAAATGGTTTAAGAACTGTTGCCCTTGGTCCTAATACTAGTCCAATTATAGCACCCAATATGGTACATCCTAGTAAAACAAATGAAGACTTATACGTTTTTAAAAATTCCCTCATTCCTAAAACCCTTTCCTAGATGTTTTAATTTTCTTGTGGCCACGAAATACATTGTATTTAAATTTTTTATTGTCGTCAATAAATTTTATTAAGTATAGTTTTTTGTAATATTTAAGCATATTATTATAGTTTTTTTCTATATTTTCTATTTAATTACAATTTTCTTAAAATTTATTTTGTTAAAATTTTATCATTTAGTTTTTCTTATAGATTAAAAATTAGTATATAACTACGATTTTTAGATAAAAATAAAAACTCCTAGATAATCTAGGAGTTTTAATCTATTTATTTTCCTTTAAAGAAATCTTCTATTTTTTGCCCAAAAGTTTTCTTTTTTTCGTGAACTTCATCACCACAAGACTCAGCAAATTGTTTTAATATATCTTTTTGCTTTTCATTTAATTTCTTAGGAACTTCAACTACTACTTTAACATATTGATCTCCTCTAGAGTTTCCTCTCATTTTTGGTATACCTTTTTCTCTTAATCTAAATACAGTTCCTGTTTGAGTTCCTGCTGGTACAGTATACATTACCTTACCATCTAATGTAGGTACTTCTATTTCATCTCCAAGTGCAGCTTGAACAAATGTTATAGGTAATTCAAAGTAAACATCGTATCCATCTCTAGTGAATAATTGATGTGATTTTACATTAACTACAATGTATAAATCTCCTCTTGGTCCACCTTTAGAACCTAAGTCACCTTGACCACTTAATTTTATTATTTGTCCATCATCTATACCTGCTGGTATATCTACTTCTATAGTTTTAGTTTTTCTAACTTTACCAGAACCTGAACACTTAGGACATGGAGATTCTAAAATTTCTCCTTCTCCGTTACATGTAGAACATGTTCTTGTACTCATTATATTACCAAATGGAGTTCTTTGAGCAGTTCTAACTTCTCCAGTACCATTACATGTAGGACAAGTTTTTTTGCCAGCTCCATTTTTAGATCCACTTCCGTGACATTCACTACATTCTTCTGTTCTGTTTATTTTTACAGATTTCTTAACTCCAAATGCAGCTTCTTCAAATGTTATAGTAACAGATTGTTTTATATCAGCTCCACGCTCAGGACCTTTTCTTCTAGGTCTTCCTCCGCCGAAGCCTCCACCAAACATATCACCGAATATATCACCAAATATATCTTCGAATCCTCCAGCTCCTCCGCCGAAGCCTCCAAATCCTCCTTGGCCACCAAATCCGCCGTTTACACCTTCGTGTCCAAATTGGTCATAGTTAGCTCTCTTTGTTTCATCTGATAATACTTCGTATGCTTCATTTATTTCTTTAAACTTTGCTTCTGCTTCTTTATCATCCGGATTTCTATCTGGATGATACTTCATCGCAAGTTTTCTGTATGCTTTTTTTAACGCTTGTGCATCAGCGCCTTTATCAACGCCTAGCACCTCATAATAGTCTCTTTTAGCCACTCTTGCCACCACCTTTAATTACAGAATAATAGCTTGTAGACGTCTACAAGCTATTATTAATTTTATATATTTATTATATACAAGTAACTCTGTTTTTTAAATACTATTTTTGATCATCTACTTCTCTAAAATCAGCATCTACTACATTGTCATCTTGTTTAGTTTCTTCTTGAGCTCCACCTTGAGCTTGCTCTTGTTGAGCTTGTTGATACATTTGCTCAGCTATTTTGTGGAATTTGTTGTTTAATTCTTCTAAAGCTTTATTTAATTCTTCAGCTGTAACATCTTCTTTAGCTTTTAATTCTTTTAATTTAGCTATTTCAGCTTCAACTTCAGATTTAGCAGCAGCATCTACTTTATCTCCAGCTTCATTTAAAGTTTTTTCCATTTGATATATAGTAGCTTCAGTTTGGTTTACAGCTTCTATTTTTTCTTTCTTTTGTTTGTCAGCTTCAGCATTCATTTCAGCTTCTTTAACTTTTTGTTGTATTTCTTCTTCACTTAAGTTAGTTCCTGAAGTTATAGTAACTTTTTGTTCTTTTCCAGTTCCTAAATCTTTAGCAGTGACGTGAACTATACCGTTAGCATCTATATCAAAAGTAACTTCTATTTGAGGTATTCCTCTTGGAGCTGGTGGTATATCAGTTAATTGGAATCTACCTAAAGTAGTGTTATCATAAGACATACTTCTTTCACCTTGAAGTACATGTATATCAACAGCAGTTTGGTTATCTGCAGCAGTTGAGAATACTTGTGATTTCTTAGTTGGTATAGTAGTATTTCTTTCTATTATCTTAGTCATTACATTACCCATAGTTTCGATACCTAATGATAATGGAGTAACATCAAGAAGTAATAAGTCTTTAACATCTCCAGCTAAAACCCCACCTTGTATAGCAGCACCTGCAGCAACACATTCATCTGGGTTTATACCTTTGTGAGGTTCTTTTCCTATGAATTTCTTAACAGCTTCTTGAACAGCTGGTATTCTTGTAGAACCACCAACTAATAATACATCATCTATATCAGAAGTTGAAAGTCCAGCATCTTGTAATGCTCTTCTTGTTGGTTCCATAGTTTTTTCTACTAAGTGAGCAGTTAATTCATCAAATTTAGCTCTTGATAAATCTATGTTAAGGTGTTTTGGTCCTTCAGCAGTAGCAGTTATAAATGGTAAGTTTATGTTAGTACTCATTGTTGAAGATAACTCTTTTTTAGCTTTCTCAGCAGCTTCTTTTAATCTTTGAAGAGCCATTTTGTCATTTCTTAAATCTACACCTTCAGCTTTTTTGAATTCTTCAGCTAAATAATCTATTATAACTTGGTCAAAGTCATCTCCACCTAATCTGTTGTTACCAGCAGTAGCTAAAACTTCGAATGTTCCATCTCCGATTTCTAGAACAGATACGTCAAATGTACCTCCACCTAAGTCAAATACTAATATTTTCTTTTCTTGATCTAATTTATCCATACCGTAAGCAAGTGCAGCAGCAGTTGGCTCGTTTATTATTCTCTTAACATCAAGTCCTGCTATTCTACCTGCATCTTTAGTTGCTTGTCTTTGTGCATCTGTAAAGTATGCTGGAACTGTTATAACAGCTTCAGTTACAGGTTGCCCTAAGTAGCTTTCAGCATCAGCTTTTAATTTTTGTAATGTTATAGCTGATATTTCTTGTGGACTATAATCTTTTCCATCTATATTAACTTTGTAATCAGTTCCCATGTGAGTTTTTATTGATATTATTGTTCTATCAGCATTAGTAACTGCTTGTCTTTTTGCAGGCTCTCCTACTATTCTTTCACCATCTTTAGTAAATGCAACTACTGACGGAGTAGTTCTCATTCCTTCTGAGTTTGGTATTATTTGAGGTTCTCCACCTTCTAAAACCGCAACACAAGAGTTTGTTGTTCCTAAGTCAATTCCTATTATTTTTCCCATTTTAATATCCTCCTTGAATTCTTCTATATAATATTGATATTAATTCAATCTTAATTGTTTATTTATTAGCAAGATACTTTAACCATTGCAGGTCTTAGTACTTTTGTATTTAATTTATACCCTTTTTGTAAAACCATAACCACTTTATTAGCTTCAGTGCCTTCTACGGGTTCTTGCATAACTGCTAAGTGTAGGTTTGGATCAAATTCTTGACCTTCAGCTTCTATTTCTTCTAGTCCGAATTTCTCAAATGTAGCTTTTAATTGTTTTTGAACCATGTCAATTCCCTTATACATACTATCTTCTTTATCAGTACAAGCATCCATAGCTCTTTCCATATTATCCATAACTGGTATTAACTCATTTAAGATTTTTTCATTAGCAAATATACCCATAGTTTCTTTCTCTTGTTGAGTTCTTCTTCTATAGTTAGCATATTCAGCTTGAAGTCTTTGAAGAGTATCAGTTAATTCTTCTACCTTTTTGTCTTTTTCATCAGCTTCTGAAGTTTCTTTAGCTTCTGTCGCTTCTTCTATTGCTTCTTCTATAGTTTCTTCGACTTCTTCTGAAGCATTTTCTTTTACTTCTTCTTGTAATTCTTCTTGCATATCTTTTTCCAAAACTTACACCCCTAACTATTTTTTGTTTAGTAGTAGTCCCATATAATTAAGTATTGAGTATACTTTTGCATAATCCATTCTAGTTGGCCCAATCAAACTAATCTTTCCTACTACATCTTTATCTATATTGTAAGTTGCAGTTATAATACTACAATCTTGAGCTACCTTACATTCATTATCACTTCCGATAATTATATTTAGATTTTCTTTTTGAATTCCTCTTGATTTTAACATGCTAGATATATTTTCTTTTTCTTCTAACATAGTTAAAAATGTTTTTGCTCTAACTACATCACTAAACTCTGGGAAATTAAATATATTAGTTGCTCCACTTAAAGAAATCGATGTATCATTTTCTTCAAAACCAAAGTTTAATGAATCTATAAGCTTATCTATAACTAAAGAGTTTTCTGTAATCTCGTATTTTATGTAGTTTAAAAACTCATCGTCTATCTCAGTTATATTTTTACCTGAAAGCTTTCTAGTAAGATTATCAGAAATTAAATTAAGCTTAGCTTGATCAATTTGCACATTAGTTGAAAGATTTGTATTTTTAATTTCGCCTTTTTCAGTAACTACTATTAAAACTATACTTTTTTCATCTAATCCAACTAACTGTATATGTTTTATATTTTGTAAACTTGATACATTTTTAGTAACAGCTATAGTTGTATAATTAGTTAACTTTGATATCAACTTAGATGTTTCATGTATTAAATCATTCATATAGTTTATATTTTTATTTATTGATTCTTTTATTAATTTTTTTTCAACATTATCTAATTCATGTTCTTTCATAAGAGAATCAACATAAAGCTTATATCCTTTTTCTGAAGGAATTCTCCCTGAGGAGGTATGAGGTTGAATTAAATATCCTAATTCTTCTAAGTCAGCCATTTCATTTCTTATCGTGGCTGCGCTTATTCCTAACTCATACTTTTTAGAAAGAGTTCTAGATCCTACAGCTTCTGCAGTTTCTATATAATCTTTAACTATAGCTTTAAGGATATTTAGTTTTCTTTCATTTAGTTCCACCATAATCCTAAGCCTCCTCTTTTGTTAGCACTCATTAAGTTGGAGTGCTAAAAGATTATATATATTTTATAACACTTTAAAAATTCTTTGTCAACAGTTTTTAATTAATTTATAAATTCTATAAATACACTGTTTGAAATTTCTCTTCCTTTTTGAGTCAAAGACAAATTAAATTTGTCTAATTTTACAAGTTCACGCTCTAATAATTTGTCTAAAACATCTTTATATAATTCATAAAAATCAATCTTAAATCTTTCTTTAAATACTTCTAGATTTATCCCTTCATTCATTCTAAGTCCCATAAAAATAAATTCTTCTATTTTATCTTTGTCATTTAATTTATTTTCTTCGTCTATAGGTTTTATATTTTGATTAATTTTATTATTATATTCATTTAAATTTTTTATATTAGAGTATCTTATATCATTTATATACCCTGACGCTCCAGGCCCTAACCCTAAATAGTTGTCACATTTCCAATATATTATATTATGCTTACACTCTTTTCCTTGTTTTGCATAATTAGATATTTCATATTGATTGTATCCATGCTTTTTTAATGTATTTATAGTATATTCATACATATCTATATCTGTATCCTCATCTAAAAGGTTAAATTCATTATTTTCATACATATCATAAAGTTTAGTTCCTTCTTCTAATATAAGAGAGTACGCTGATATATGTGATGGATTTAGCTTTATAATTTTATCTAATGTTTCTTTCCATTCTTCTTCTTTTTGATTTGGAAGAGCATACATTAAATCTATATTTATATTAGTTAATCCTACGTCTATAGCATCATAATAGTTTTTCTCAAATTCTTCATATGTATGTATTCTTCCTATAGATTTTAAGTGATAATTTTGGGTAGCTTGAAGCCCTATACTCAATCTATTTATTCCCATTTCTTTAATAGCTTTTAATTTTTCTTTATTTATAGTTCCTGGGTTACATTCAATAGTTATTTCTGCATCTTTTTTTATATTAAAATTTTCATACATATAATTAACAAGTTTTCTTAATTCATCAATTTTTAATATACTTGGAGTCCCCCCTCCAAAAAATACAGTATCAAAGTACTTGTCCTTAAATTCCTCTTTATAAAATTTCATCTCTTTTTCTATATTTATTAAATAATCTTCTTTTTCATTACTTTTAATTTTATATGAATTAAAATCACAATAATAACATTTTTGCGCACAAAATGGCACATGTATATATAGTCCTAACATAATATCTCCTTTATTAAATATAATTATATATATTATACATTATTATATAAGTATTCTAATCTTATCAACATATAATACATTCTATTATTTATTTAAAAATAAAAAAGAGATAGTATTAATACTATCTCTTTATATGTAATTAATTACTAATTTTTCTTTTTCATTATTGAATACACAGGTAATCCTATAGCTGTAACTATTAATCCACCTGCTGCTATTAAAGTATTGTTCATTAATTGGTTAACTATAACGAATAATCCTCCTGCTATAGCTATTAATGGTATTATTGGATATAAAGGTACTTTATAAGGTCTTTCTAAGTTTGGTTGATCTTTTCTTAACTTCATCACACCTATAAAAGTTAATACATAAAATACCCATATTATAAATATTGTTAAGTCTGTTAATAAGTTAAATTGTCCAGATAATGCATATATACAAGCAAGTATTGCCATTAAGAATGTAGCATTTGCTGGAACTCCACCTTTATTTAACTTAGAGAAAGCTTTGCTTCCTGGTAATGTACCTTCGCAAGCTAAAGCGTAAGATATTCTAGGTCCAGTTAATAAGTATCCATTTAGTCCACCAAATACTGATATTAATATACCAGCAGTAACTAACTTACCACCTATTGGTCCAAACATCTTTTCTGCAACTAAAGCTGCAGGAGCACTAACTTGTGCCATTTCATTTGCTGGTACAACCCATAAGTATGCTAAGTTTATTATTACATAAACTGCCATAACTATTGATAGTCCACCAACTATAGCTTTAGGTAAATCTTTCCCTGGATTTTTCATTTCTCCAGCTATAGCTCCAACGTTTATCCATCCATCATATGCAAATAACGCTGCTATTAATACTTGTCCTAAAACAGTTCCTACTGATAAATTTTGTGCCACTAATGGAGTAGTTATTGAATTATCACCAGATCCATTTATAAATCCAAATATCATTATAACACCTAATGGTATTAATTTACATATAGTGGCAACAGTTTGTATTGTTCCACCTAATTTTGATCCAACTGTATTTAATACAGCTAAAAATAATATAATTCCTAACGCTATTGGTAAAACAACTGACATGTTGTTTTCATTTTGCCCTATTATTGTTGCTGCTTGTTGAGCAAATATTACACCTAGTGCTGCAGCTGTAGCTGGGAAGAATAATACCGTTTGCATCCACCCTGTTAAAAATCCTAATCTTTCTCCATATATCTCTTGGATATAAATCATCATACCACCAGTTTTTGGTATTGCTGCTGAAACCTCTGCCGCTGTAAGTCCTGCTGCGATAGTTATGAAACCAGCAATAACCCATGCTAACATACCTAATCCTGGAGCTCCACCTGTTGCATCATATATAGCTTGAGGTTTAAAGAATACACCTGCACCTATAACCATACCTACAACTGTAGAAAGCGCTGCTGAAAGACCTAAAGTTTTTTGAAGTCCTTTGTTACTCATCGTTTTCCTCCTTATATTTTGATTTATTAAAATGTCCAATTTGAATATTACTACATTTCATTATAAATAACAATACATTTCGACACTTTTATTTATTTTTTTGTCTATTATTTACAATTACTCTTTATTTAATTATTTATAGTAATATTTTTCTAATTATTTATTAAGTATTCTATATAAAAATTTTAAATTTAATCTTATATACAACTTCAAATCTATAAATAATAAAATTTAATAATTAGGCTTAATATAATAAAAAAAAGATGCTTAAATAAGCATCTTTTTATTAACTATCTAATTTTAATACAGACATAAACGCCTTTTGAGGAACTTCAACAGATCCTATTTGTCTCATACGTTTCTTACCTTCTTTTTGTTTTTCAAGAAGTTTCTTCTTACGAGATATATCTCCACCGTAACACTTAGCAAGTACGTCTTTTCTAAGTGCACTTATAGTTTCTCTAGCAACTACCTTATTACCAACTGCTGCTTGTATAGGCACAGCAAATTGATGTCTTGGTATTTCTCCTTTTAATTTTTCACACATAGCTTTACCTCTTGGATAAGCTCTACTTTCGTGAACTATAAAGCTAAGTGCATCAACTTGTTCTTTATTTATTAATATATCTAATTTTACAAGTTTAGAAGGAACATATCCTTTTAATTCATAATCTAGTGATCCATATCCTCTTGTTCTAGATTTTAGGGCATCAAAGAAGTCATAAACAACTTCATTAAGTGGAAGATCATAGTGAAGCATAACTCTCTTTTCATCTATATATTCCATATTTATCATGTCCCCACGTCTTTCTTGACAAAGTTCCATAACAGTACCTACGTAATCTTTAGGAACTATTATATCACCTTTTACCATAGGCTCTTCTATCATATCTATTTCATCACGTTCTGGTAAGTTAGCAGGGTTTTGTACCATAACCACTTCTCCGTCAGTTTTTGTTACTCTGTATATAACAGATGGAGCTGTAGTTATTATATTTAGGTCAAATTCTCTTTCTAATCTTTCTTGGATTATTTCCATATGTAATAATCCTAAGAATCCACATCTAAATCCAAATCCAAGTGCTGCTGAACTTTCAGCTTCAAACTCAAGAGCTGCATCGTTAACTTGAAGCTTTTCTAAAGCATCTCTTACGTTTTCGTACTTCTCACCTTCACCTGGATATATACCACAATAAACCATCGGAGTAGCTTTTTTGTATCCTGGCATTGGTTCATCAGTTGGATTGTTAGCATCAGTTATTGTATCACCAACACTACAACTTCTTATATCTTTTATACTAGCTGCAATGTAACCAACATCTCCAGCACTTAACTCATCTAATTCTCTTTGTCCTGGAGCCATAACACCAACTTCAGTTACTTCAAACTTTTTGTTAGTGTTCATCATCTTTATAGTCATACCTTTTTTAACAGTACCTTCATATACTCTAACATAAGCTACAACACCTTTATATGCATCATAATATGAGTCAAATATTAAAGCTTTTAAAGGAGCGTCTTTATCTCCTGTTGGAGCTGGTACATTATTTACTATATCTTCTAATACATCTTCTATATTTAAACCACTTTTAGCCGATATAAGTGGAGCTTCACTTGCATCAAGTCCTATTATATCTTCTATCTCTGCTTTTATTTCATCCGGTCTTGCACTTGGTAAATCTATCTTGTTTATCACTGGTAATATTTCTAAGTCTTGATCTAGTGCTAAGTAAACATTAGCTAAAGTTTGAGCTTCAACACCTTGTGCTGCATCAACTACAAGTAATGCCCCCTCACAAGCTGCTAAACTTCTTGAAACTTCATAGTTAAAGTCTACGTGTCCTGGAGTATCTATTAAGTTTAAGAAATACTCATTACCATCCTTAGCTTTATAAACTAATCTTATATTTTGAAGCTTTATAGTGATTCCTCTTTCTCTCTCAAGATCCATATTATCTAGTAACTGATCTTTCATTTCTCTTTCACTAACAAGTCCTGTATGCTGAATTAATCTATCTGCTAAGGTAGACTTACCATGGTCTATATGTGCTATTATACTAAAATTTCTCGTTCTACTTTGTTTACTGTCCACCTTTTATTCCTCCTTTTTATTATTATCATAACTTTTATTTTATAATATATCCGTCATTATGTAAATATTGATACTACAATTTAAAGACTTACTTTCTAAAATAAATTAGGGTTATCAAAATGATAACCCTAATTTATTTTAAGTTATTAAGTTTGCTTAACTTCCCTTTTATATCCTTTATAGTATCCATAACAGAATTTCCAAAATTATTTATAAAAACTTCTATATTATATTCTTTGACTTCACCTATCATAAGTGTTGCTTCTTTATCTATAAAAAATGCACAAATGCTTACAATAAAAGTCATTACTATTAAAAATATAAATCGATAAATGGCTTTTCTAGCTTTTTTCTTATTTTTTTCTTCTAGTTTTCGCTCTACACGGCTCATAAAATAAACCTACATGCCTTTTTGTTTTAAAAATTCATCAATTATTTCTGCTATGTATTTAGTGGATGCTTTTGCTTCCTCTGTAGTATTCATTTGACCTCCTACTTCTATTAAAAGTGGATTGTCCGATTTATGTTGGTTGTATCTTGCGTTTCCAGTTCCCTTTGTTACTACAGGTCTTGTTATTCCAGGGTACTTACTTTCAGCAAATGCAGTTATTTCCTCAGCTAACTTTAAGTTTTTAGAATAGTTAGGGCTTTTTTTCCCTACAACAAATAAAAATTTAGCTACATTTTCTCCATTTATATTGGCTGTGCATGCATATTTGAATTTTTTCTCATCTTCTTTCGTTTTTAAAGTTCTTCCATCTCTATGCAAATCTATTATCATATCTATGCTACTATATTTAGTTTGCATAGTTTCTATAGTTTTTAAACTTCTTCCATATGCACCTACAAACTGAGGAATATCATGATATGTAGTATTGTGAACTACTGCCCTACCTCTTTTATTTAATTGTTGAGTAAGCGATGCTCCTATTTCTAAAGTAGAATTTGCTTTATCTTCTGAGTGGTAATTTCCTGCAGGGCTGTTTGCATAAGTTTCGCCACCATGAGTGTGGTATATAAGTATTTGTGGATCATTTTTAGTTACTAATACATTATCCACATATTTAGCACTTTCAGAAGACGCTTTATTTGAACTTTCTACACTGGGTAAATTTTCTTCTCCAACATACATTTTTACAAATTCATCATCTTTTTTACTTGATTTATTATTATCATCTTTAATTTCTTTTTCATCTTTTGGTTGTTCTAACTTAGTTTCTGGATAACTAGTATTCATAAGAAACTTTAAAAACTCATCATTTTCTAATGCATAAGATTTCTTTAAACATACTATACAAGCTATACAAGTTATAAGACTGAGACTTATAAGTTTTCTTACCATATTATCTCCTCCTTAATTTACAATTCTGCCAGGATGTAGAGACCTATTTAAACCTTCACTTATAATTATAGATAAGTTTTCTATAGTATCATCTATATCTTTTGGTGTAACTATCAAGTTCTTATCATATGGTTCTAATGAATCTTTTATAAGATGATACTTTTCATCTTCTTTTAAAGTCTTTAGCATATTATAAAAACTTTCACTTTCTTTAGATTGACTCATTAAATTGTCAATAGCAAGGTCTAATACATCACTAGTAAGTGTTGCTGCATCAACAACAGTTGGAACTCCTATAGCTATTACATCAACTCCTAGATACTCTTTATTTAATGCTTTTCTCTTATTTCCTACCCCTCCACCAGGAGAAATACCTGCTGTTGATATTTGTATTGTAGAATTTACTCTTTCCATCTTCCTAGAAGCCAATGCATCTATTGCTATAACTCTGTCTGGCTTTATCGTGTCTACTATTGATTTTACTATTTCACTGGTTTCAATCCCTGTAATACCCATAACCCCAGGGCTAAGACCTGCAACTTCTGTAAAATCATCATCATAATCTTTATTATAATTTTTAAATATATGTCTAGTTACCAATGTTTTTGAAACTGCCTTAGGCCCTAGGGCATCTGAAGTTATATTCCAATTCCCAAGTCCAATGACCAAAGTTTTTTTATTTTTATCAGTTCCAAGTATGTCTATTAATTCATCTTTTAAATACTCTATAATCTGTTCTCTTGACTCATCATCGTCATACTTCATTAATTTACTTTCTATAGTTGTATAAATTCCTATACCCTTATTCATAATATTAGCGCCTTCTTCATTTAAAACCTCTACTTTGCTTACAATACAGTTATCTAATTCCTTTGTATCTATTTTAACTCCAGGTATATGACCAGCATCATTTCCTTGTTCATATATTTCTCTAGCTTCTAGCGCTAAATCGGTTCTTAAACTTATCATAAAACTTCCTCCAATTTAAAAGTTTAAATCAAATCATACTAAAGATTGTTAACAACTTTTATAATTTTATAACCTAATCAGATTAATTTAAAAATTTTTATAATAATTAATTTCTATGTTGTAAAATATTTTGATATAGGTTATAATCTAAAAAGTCAAATGGAAAGATATTTAAGAACTTACTAATAATTATCCTTGATTTTTAGATTTATTTCTGTTAAAATCTAATATGTTGACGATGAATAATATAAATTACTCACGAGGGGGTGAAACGGATGGCAAACATAAAATCAGCAAAGAAAAGAATAAAAGTTATCGAAAAGAAAACTGCTTTAAATAGAGCTAGAAAATCTCAAATAAAAACTGCAATAAGAAAGTTTGAAGAAGCTGTTACTGCAGGAAACAGAGAGGAAGCTGTTGCTAGATTCCAATACGCTCAAAAGAGAATATCTCAAATAGCTTCAAAAGGAACTATACACAAGAACGCTGCAGCTAGAAAAGTTGCTAAATTAGCTCAAAAGTTAAACGGAATGAACGCTTAATTATCCGTTCAGAATAGATATTGACCCTTGATTTTATCAAGGGTCTTTTCTTTTGCCCATTCCTTTCCCACTCTTCTAAACTTCATTTTAAGTATTAAAAAATAAAGGACTGTTTCAAAATAAGTTTTCTTCGCACTAAGCGGAGTGAAAATATGTAATTTAGCCGACATTTACAAGCATCTTTTAAGCTTGTATGGAGACAAATTATATATTTTCATGAAGCGCCCACACGAAGTAAACTTTTTAAACAGTCCAATTTATTGGCAATACTTACTGACAAGTATCTCTACTGCAAGAGTATCTTTCATTAATCCATTTTTTATTTTAAAATCACTTTCTAATATATAGTTTAACATATCAACTACAGTGTCATCTGAAAATAATCTACCTTGTTTTAAAGCTTTTGTAATTACAAAAGGATGAGCCCCTAATTTTTCTGCAATAACCTTTGATGAATATCCTTGATTTTGAAGTTGTCTTGCCTGCATAACAAGCTTAAATTGTTTAGAAACCATAGCAAATATTCCAAGAACAGACTCACCTTCTAAAATCATATCTGTAACTATCTTCATAGCATGAGATGAATTTTTACTTCCTATCTCATCTATTAATTTAAATATATCATTTTCAACCTTCTTTTGAGATAATTTATCTATTATATATTTTGTTACATTATTACCTTCACCTACAAATGAACCTATTTTATTAATTTCATTTTCCAAATCGGATAAAGTCTTTTCACTATTTTTATCTCTATATCCTTCTTGTTCTATAAAATACATTACTTCAGAATCATTAATAACTACTTCTCTTTTTTTAAATCTATTTTTAACCCATCTAAATAAGTCCATATCACTTAACTTATCACAATGGTTTACTATACCAACTTTATTAATTTTTTTAACTAAACTCTTTCTTTTATCTACATCTCCATATACTATAAAAACTATAACAGTAGTACTTGGTATTTTATCTAAATAATCTATAATTTCAGCTTCATCACTATCTGAAAAATTCTTTTTCTTACCCTTTAATAATTCAAAATCTTTTATTATTAGTATTTTTTTATCATCCATAAATGGAAGAGTCTCGGCATTACTTAAAACTTGATCTAATGTAACCTCTTTTCCATCAAGGATATCCATATTGAAATCAATCATGCTCTCATTTAAACTATTTTTACAAGTTTTAATTACATTTTCTAATAAATAAAATTCTCTTCCGTAAAAAAGATATACATTTTTAAATTCGTTGTTGTTCATGCTCTTGATGATATCCTTGTAATCCATTCTTTTGCTCCTTTATCGTCTTTTTTTCTTTATATATCATATATATTCCTACTAAAATATAGTAAATAATCACAATAAACTTCTTACTTTCTTCAAACTCAATATAACTAAATTTCAAATCATATAAAACTTCTAAAATAGTATTTATTTTATCTATTATGAAGATATTTATTATAACCATAAACTTAGATAAAGTAAAACTCATAGGTAATATTATAACACTTATAATACTTATGTATATTATTATACTTAAAAATGGCACAACTACTACATTGCTAATTACAGAAACCAATGATATATTTTTAAAATGTAAATATACTATTGGTGTAGTTAATATATTAGCAGCTAGAGTAAGTGCTATTAATTTAAATTTAATTTTAGAATTTATATAACCATAGAAATATATTATAGACAATGTTGCTAAAAAAGACAATTGAAAACTTATATTATAAATTA
The DNA here is from genome assembly GCF_039521565.1 of Paraclostridium tenue. Taxonomy (NCBI): domain Bacteria; kingdom Bacillati; phylum Bacillota; class Clostridia; order Peptostreptococcales; family Peptostreptococcaceae; genus Paraclostridium; species Paraclostridium tenue. Next base: position 118,622 of record NZ_BAAACP010000003.1, on the reverse strand, counting down.
TATATGGGTTACTTACAACTAAAATTGTACCTATAAGAGATAAACTTGATATCCCATCTGTTCTTTCATGAATAAATATAGATAAGTAAGATATAATACTGCAAACTATAGCTCTAATTATAGAAGGTGATTGTCCAACCATAATACTATATAACCATAATATAATACTTATTATTAAAAGCTTATACAATCTATTAATTTTTCCTAAGCTACACCCTATAACTAAAATTAAAATACTAACATGAAGCCCTGATAAAGCTAATATGTGACTTACCCCAGTTTTTGAAAATATCTCCTTAATATCTTCATCTAAATTTTCTTTTTCTCCTATTAATATTGAATTTATAAATTTAGATTTATCTTTATATAAATATTTAATTGATTTACTGATTTTATCTTTTAAATTAAATAACTTTGAATAAAACAAGTTATTTTTAACTACATTATAATACTTTATATCTATAGTCCCTTCATAACCTTGACTTTTTAAGTATCTTCCATAGTCAAAATCTTCAAATTTTAGATCTTTATAATTTTTAAATTTACCAGTAACTTTTACTACACTTCCCGGATTTATATTTACTTTTTTAGAATAATCCTTTATAAGATAATTATCTAATTTATATTGCGTGTATTTTTCTTTAGTCACCTTTTCAGATATGAGTCCTTCTACAGTTATTAACTTATTTGTTTCATATTCATTTTTATTTTCTAAGTTAGTAATAATTAAGCTTATAATTATTACTATAAAAAATACTAATAATAATGGTCTTCTCATATATAACTCCTAAATATATATTTTCTAAATTATATACATTCAGATTTTTTTAAATCAAAAATAAAAAAATTATAGGATACAAATGTTTATATCCTATAATTTTTATAATTACTTTGATGATGTAATAGTTATTTTCCCATCTATTATTTTTTTAGTTTGGGTATCAACATAATCTAATATTTCTTTTGATACATTCTTTGATGTGGAAGGTGCTACTCCAACCGCTTTTTCTTTTAATCCATAAACTACTGATTTTCCACCTTCAAAATTACCATCCTTAATCTTTGATATAATATCAAATACTCCTATATCCACTCTTTTCATAGCAGATGTTATAACATTATCAGGTGCTAAATTATTTTGATCCATGTCTACACCTATAGCATATTTATTTTTTTCTTTAGCTGATTCTATAGCTCCTGTTCCAACTCCTCCAGCTGCAGAAAATATAACCTCTACTCCTTTTGAGTACATTTGATTTGCTATTGATTTACCTAAACTTGCATCGTCAAATGAATTTGCATACTGTGATATACATTCAGCATCAGGCTTTCCTTCTTTTACTCCTTTTATAAATCCTTCTTCAAATCTTGTTATATTAGGTATTTTCATTCCACCTATAAATCCAATTTTATTAGATTCACTCATTTTAGATGCTATTAACCCTACTAAGTAGGCTGCTTCTCTTTCATCAAAGGTCATGCATATCATATTTTTAGGAATTTCTTGTCCTTCCTCTTCATAATTATGATCTACTATCACAAACTTTTTTTCTGGATAAAGCTTAGCTGCATTTAACATAGAATTTGCTGTTGTATATCCAACACCTACTATTAAATCAGCATCTTCATCTATAAAAGTTTCTATATTTGGCACATAGTCAGAGTCTTGATTTGATTCTAAATATGTACCCTTTATTTTTAATTCTTTTTTTGCTTTTTCTAACCCTTCTAAAGCAGATTGATTAAAACTTTGATCATTAGCTCCCCCTTCGCCTAATACAACACCTACAGAAAATTTACTATCTTTACTTTCTGTATTACTTTTTTTATCTTCTTCTTTACTGCATCCAACTGCACTTATAGATAATACTGTTATCATAAATATTGTTAGATATTTTCTTAAATTCCTCATATACCCCTCCTTAAATCATTTGACTTCAAGATTATTTTAGCAGCTGTCTTTACAGTTGTAAATATATAGATGTATTTACGTTCTAAAATCAAAAAAAATATCCATTATAAGTGAAATCACTTATAATGGATATTTTTTATTATACATATTCATTTATATAGTTTTCTTTCTTACTAAAAATAGATTTTAATAAATTTATAGCTTTTGTGTTTTCTTTAGTTTTAGTTATATTTTCTAGGAATAATACTTTTTCTATATCTATATATGAAAATGCTAATTGACTAATATAATTTATACTTAAAGCTATATCAGCTTTTGTATTACTTTTTATTGCTTTCACTTTATTGTCTTTGACACTTATTTCAAATACATTGTTATTTTCTTTAATTTGATTATCTATAATCTCTATGTAAACACTATCTAAATCATTACATTCTATACTTAAAGTATTAAAAAATTTTTCTAAATTTATAACTCTACCCATCATAAAAGGTTTAATATTTATCTCACTAGTTTTTAAGTTAGGCAGTATGTATCTTATGCTATCTATTACAGGAGACATTATAGTTACCTTTTTACATTGAGTGTTATGATTATAAACAAACTTTAACATAGACTTTAAAGATCTTATATTTTTATAACACATTTCTCTTATAAACATAGTATCTTCTATAATAAAGTATATTATATATCCTTCATAATTTTCTTCTTTATGTATATACATATGTCCATTTTCACACTTTATTTCTTTGAATAAATTTTCATAGTAATTTTTATCTCTAACAACGTATCCATTTGTATTTAATAAAAATTCATTATATATATCCATCATATAGTTTATATGATTATTAGTTATTTTCTCAAAATCACCAACTATTTTAAATTGTTTTAACTCTTCTATATTTAACTTATATTCTATTTGATCATAGCAATGTTCATATCCATACTTTTTATATAATCTATAATCTATAGGCATAAGTAAAGAAACTAACTGATCTTTTTTATAAAGTTCATTTAATGCAAAGTCCATCATATCTTTCATATAACCTTTACCTCTAGCGTTTGGATATGTTGATACTCCAACTACATAAGATGTGTTATAAACTTTATTATTTAAATTTATTTTATATTGATTTAATTGAAGAGATGACATCAATTCATCATTCTCCTCAATTATTATAGTATTTTCTGGTTTATATTTATTATTAAAATAGTAATTAACAAATGCTTCTTCATCCCCAAAACAATAATTCCATATGTCTTTAATATTTTCTAAATCCTTTTTTACAGCATACCTTATATTCATATTATGCCTCCATAACTGTGTACTTTTCAACAAACTTGCATGGATGATATGAAAGTTTAGCTTTTCTAAGTCCTTCAATTCCTAAATCTTCTTCTCTATTAACAAGTTCAACATCTTTAAATTCATGAGCTAAGAATTGTTGGTTTATATATGGGTATAATCCTCTTATTTCAGGATTAGCTTTTTCTATATGAATTACAGCCATATTTTCATTTATGTTTTCACCTATTGTAAATGCTTCTAATTTAGAATCTATATATATACCCGCTATCTTTACATCTTGTTTTAACACGTCATAATTATCAAATATTTTTTTTACCCCTATAAATTCATCATCTATTCCATCATCAATATCCCCATGCTCTGCTTTATTGTTAGCCCAAGATTTTAAAAGCTCTATACACTCATCAAAATCTTTTTCTTCCAGTTTTTTATATTCAAATCTTCCTTCATATTCTTTTAAGAAATAATTTACGTGATTTCTTTTCTTTTGATTTTTTCTACCTGCTAAAGTTCTTAAGCTTTCTGCATCATATACGTAATCAAAATAATCTCTTTCCTCTATATATTTAAATTTCCCTGGGTAATCCTTTTGTAAAAGTTCTACGACTTCTTTAGTTACAGCTCTTAAATATATTTGATGATCTTCAGTTTTAAAATAATCAATCATAAAATCTAATGCTTTGTGAATTTTATCTTTTTTAGCAAGTGGTAATACAGAAAATCTATCTCCTTCATATTCACCAACTATTATTGCAAACTCATCTCCTATATAGTAGCTAGTTTTATACGTGTGCCTCCACATATATAAGGTGGTAAAACAATACTCACAAGCTTCGTAATCTACAGAATTAAAGAAAGGCCTTAATTCCTCATATGCATTTATGTCAATCTCTTTAAAAATCATAATTAATTCTCCTTTTGATACTTTTTATATATTTAATTTTTTACTCTAAATAATTACCATATATATGAATTAAGTTTCTTGTAATAGTCAAAACTATTAAACAATTGCTTTATTAATTAATATTGGCTTTATATGTACAATATAAACAGGTAATGATTGGAGTAAAAAATGAAAAAAATTACAGTTTTAATATTTATTATAATAACACTTTTCGTTGGTTGTAGCAAAGCACCATCACTATCTATACATATAATAGACGTGGGACAAGGTGATAGTATATTAATACAAACACCTAACAATTCTAATATATTAGTTGATGGTGGTCATGAAAACAGTTCACTTATTATAAAAAATTTTCTTAAAAGTAAAAAAGTAAAAAATATAGATTTTATAATAGCAACACACCCCGATACAGATCATATCGGTAGTTTAGATGATGTAATAGATAGATTTAATGTTTCAAAAGTTTACCTACCAAACAAAGAAACTACAAGTGATTCCTATTATAATTTAATACAATCTTGCAATAAGAAAAATATAAATCCTCAATATTTATCTAGAGGAGATATAATAAACCTAGATAATAATATAAAATTAACTGTTCTAAATCCTTCTTATACCCATACAGATAACAATTCAAACTCTATAGTTTTTAAATTAGAATATAAAAATAAATCATTTTTATTTACAGGCGATTGTACATATGAAAATGAGCTGGATATTATAAATAATTTTAACCTTGAAGATGTAGACTTTTTAAAAATATCTCACCATGGAAGTAAAAATTCTTCTAGTCAAGAATTTTTATCCGCAGTATCTCCTGATGTGGCTGCTATATCTTGTGGATATGATAATCAATATGGTCATCCTCATAAAGATACACTTTTAAGATTAGCTCAAACCAATGCAAAAATCTATAGAACTGACAAACAAGGCCATATATCCTTTTATAGTGATGGAAAGAATATAACTACTTCCTCTCCTCCCAAATAGCTTTAATTAAAATAAAAAAGGTAACAATATAGCATAGCTTAATGTTACCTTTTTAAATTAAATTATTTTATTAAATCATTTATTACTACAGAAGCTATTGTAAGCCCTGCTACAGATGGCACGAATGATATACTTCCTGGAGTTACTTTTTTACCATTCATTATTCTTTCTTTTAACTGCACTGGTTGTTCTGGTGAATAAACAACTTTTAATTTTTTTATCTTTCTATCTCTTAATTCTTTTCTAACTACTTTAGCAAGTGGACACATTTGAGTTTTGTGTATATCAGTAACAACAATCTTAGTCGGATCTAATTTATTACCCATTCCCATAGAACTAATTATAGTTAAGTTCTTTTTAACACAACTTTCTATTAAATGTATTTTTGAACTTACCATATCTATAGCATCAACTACATAATCATAATCCCCACTTAATAACTGATCACTATTTTCTGCTGTATACATATCCTTTATAGCTTTTATATCTATGTCTGGATTTATATCTAATATTCTTTCTTTCATAACGTCTACTTTATCTTTTCCTACAGTTGAATGAAGTGCCGGAAGCTGTCTGTTTATATTAGTTATATCAACATCATCAAAATCTACTATAGTCATCTTTCCAACTCCAGCTCTTGCTATAGCTTCAGCTGCAAAACTTCCAACTCCACCTACTCCAAAAATTAAAACATTGGAATTTTTTAATTTTTCTACTCCTTCATTTCCGACTATAAGAGCTGTTCTAGTTCTAAAATTCTTATCCATATTTATTATTTCTCCTTGATGTAATTTTTTCTATATATAAGAATATAATTTAATATCTATTTAATTAACCCACTATACATATAAAAATAGCAAAGTTTTTAGTAACAGGGGTGATGCTTTGAAGAAATTAATAACTTTCTTATTATACATGCTAATAGTAAATATATTGGTTTCATTATTATTAATTATAAATATTAATTCCAATAAACATTCTATAAAAGAATCTTCTATAACAAAAGCAATATCTAATAACGATAATTATAATTTAATTGTTCAAATATTAAAAGACACTCATAAAGAAAATTTTATAAAACATATAGATTATATGCAACTTAACATTTTTAAAAATATAGAAAATGATACAAATAATTTTACTGCTTTTAATATAACATTACCTCAAAACAAATCTTTTATAGCTTTTTACAAAAAAAATAGTGATGATACATATTCTTTTAATTGTATTGTCGATAATCTGTGTAACATCGATAACTTTTATTTTTATAAAAATTTTCTAGTTATTGAACAAAATTCAGAAGATGATAGCAATTATTTAAATGATAAGAAATTTATTGAGATATTTTATAAAGAAAAATCTATATTTGTATCTAAATTAAAAAAAGATTTATATGCACAAATAACAAATTTAGAAAATGATAATAAAAGTATACTTTCTGCTAGTATGGATTTTTTAGATGACAATCCCCCTAAGATACTTTATGTTTACACTATCTCACCATTAGATAAAACTTCTGATAAAAAAGTTTTAAAAGAATTATATATTTGGAATAATACCTTAAATAAATTTACTATAAGTGAAGATTCAATTTAAAAAACAAAAAAGGAACTCTAACTAGAGTTCCTTTATCATTTTATTGGCGGGAGTGCGTGGGAATCGAACCCACCCAAGAAGCTCCTAACTCCTCATACTAGTTTTGAAGACTAGAGGGCACACCAGCACCCATCCACCCCCATATGGGATGTCCTCTCACTCACAAACTTATATTATCATATATTTAAATATAGTGCAACTATTTTTAGCAAACATTTTCATATTTTGCAATAATTTTAAATTCAAATTCAAAGTTTACATTATAAACTTCTTTTTAAAATAAAAAAGGCACAAAAATTTGTACCTTTTTTATTCTAAACTATTATATATTTTTTCATTGTTAAAATTATTTAATAAGCTAATTATTATTTTTTCTATGAATTTATAAATTAGGTATCTGCCAATTTATGGGAGTTTTTCCTAATTTAATTAATATATCATTAGTTTTAGAAAAAGGCTTTGATCCAAAAAAACCTCTACTAGCTGATAATGGACTTGGATGAGCAGATTCTATTATATAATGCTTATTTGTGTCAATTAATTTCTTTTTATTTCTTGCATTATTTCCCCAAAGAACAAATATTACAGGATTAGCTCTTAAGTTTAATAATTTTATTATATTATCAGTAAATACTTCCCATCCTTTACCCTTATGAGAATTTGCTTGATGTGCTCTAACAGTAAGTGCTGTATTAAGTAATAATACACCTTGTTCTGCCCAAGAAACTAAATACCCGTTATTAGGTATAAAACACCCTAAATCTGTGTGCAACTCTTTATACATATTTAATAAAGATGGAGGAATTCTAACTCCTGGCTTTACAGAAAATGCAAGCCCGTGAGCTTGATTTTCTCCATGATATGGATCTTGTCCTAAAATTAAAACCTTTGTATCTTTATATGAAGTGTATTTTAAAGCATTAAATATATTATACATATCAGGATATATAACTTGTGTCTCATATTCACTTTTTAAAAATTGTCTAAGTTCTAAATAATATGGCTTTTCAAATTCACCTTCTAAAACTCCATCCCAATCATTTCCTATTTTTACCATAATGTCACCTACTTTTTAATTTGCTATTATATCTATATCATTTTTTTCATTACTAACTATTTTTATACTAACTTTATTAGGTATACATACTATACTCTTGTTAGATTTTTTTATAAATCCAGTTTTTACGCATATATCATCTGGACAAGAAGCTTCACTTACTTCTACTCCACCATCATGTACTTTAATTTTATTATATCCATTTTCAGTTTTTATTGTTAATTCCTCTTTTTTGTTTATAGGTATTTCCTTGTAAACTTTATTATCTAAATATATAACTACTTTATCACCTTCACTAGATTGTTTGAAATAATTAAAAGCTAACGCTGCTACTATCACTACAAGAACTAGTAAAATAAGAAAAAAATCGTTTTTCTTCATTTTTATCCCCCAACCATTTATAATATAATTAAATATATCATAAATATAAAGGGGAGACACTATGAAAAGTAAAAAACTTACATTTTATATAACTATTTTTATTATATCAATCATTTCAATTTTTTTTATATTTAATAAAAAAGTCAATAAATTTTCTAAAACCATGTATTATCTTGGAACTGTTAATGAAATAACAATGTATGCCAAATCCAATGAAGAAAAAGCAAATAAAATTCTTTCTAAATGTGAAGAAATAATAAAAGATATAGATAATAAAATGAATCCATCTACAATATCTAGTGATATTTATAAAATAAATCAAAATGCTGGAAAAAATTTTACTAAAGTATCAAAAGACACTTATAAGGTTATAAAAACATCTATACATTTTTCAGATATATCAGATGGAAATTTTGATACAACTATAGGCTCATTGGTAAACCTTTGGAATATAGGCAATCAAAATTCAAAAGTTCCTATGCAATCTGAAATAGATAAAGCTTTATCTACTATAAATTATAAAAATATAATTTTAGATGATAAACAAAGTAAAATAATGTTAAAAAATAAAGATTCTAAAATAGATTTAGGTGGAATAGCTAAAGGTTATGCAGCAGATAAAGTAGTAGAATATCTAAAAGGGCAAAAAATTAAAGGAGCTATAGTAAATCTTGGTGGTAATATATATACATTAGGAAAAAAGGATAATGATGATAACTTTAACATAGGAATACAAGACCCAACAAAACCTAGAGGAAATTCAATCGGTAGTTTGAGCATATCAAATAAATCTGTAGTTACATCTGGAATATATGAAAGATATATAAAAAAGGATAATAAAATATATCATCATATCTTAAGCCCTAAAACAGGCTTTCCAGTAGATAATGAACTTAGTAGCGTAACAATAATTTCAGATAATTCAATGAATTGTGATGCATTATCTACAACTACGTTTTCACTTGGAACAAAAGAAGGTCTTAAGTTAATAGAATCTTTACCAAATACACAAGCGATATTTATAACCAAAGATAAAGATATTTACTTATCATCAGGACTTAAAGATTCTTTTAAACTTACAGATTCTACTTTTACTATTAAAAACTAAAATTTTTCTTTAATAAAAACTGGTGAATAACTTTTTAAAGCTATTCACCAGTTTTTTTAGAATAATACTCTTTTATTTTCTATTCTTTTTGTTATTCTATTTCTATCGAAATCTTCAAGAATTATCATGCAATTTTTTCTACTCGAATTAACTAAATCTCTATAATCTCCTAAAGTTATTTCATTATTTTCTTTTAAATACTTAACTAATCTATCTTTGGCATTATTGTAAACCTTAGTAGACATTATATAACTATCTTCAAGTCTACAAACAGTATTTCCTATTAAAGATTCTAAAACTTCTTCATATTCTTTTTTATTGTTAGTTATATCTTCAATAGTATATATATTGTTAAGTCCAGCTAAGTTTAATGTTTTTTCTATTTCATTTTTAATTTTTAATTGTTTTTCATTTAAAACTACTTTGAAATCTTTTAAAGAAACAATATTATCTTCAACTTTTACTATATCATCATTTATAAACATCTCTAATAACATATCAAATTCTCTAGTTTTAAACTTACTTTCAATTTTAGATCTTACTTCTTCTTTTAGCATACCTTTTCTAAGTCTAAATTTCTTATGATATGTTTTTAATTCATTTTCTATATTTTCTTTTAATAGATTATACTGATTTATATGCATATACATGTTATTTACACAAACAACACTCTTTTCATCTAAAAGCTTATTTAATGCTTTTTTTACATTTTCTTCGCTTTCTCCACTATAACTCATTATTTCTTTTATGTTAGGATAATTTCTAGAATTATTTTTTAAATATTCTTTTAATATAGCGCTAAGTTCTCCTTTTTCTTTAACCTTTAAAGCATCTATTATAGCTTTATCAAATCTTTTATGCTTTTTAGGATTAGTATCTATTACTATTCCTCCACCTATAGTCTCCATAGGAGAATATCTTCTAACTACAAACTTATCGCCTTTTTTAGCTACTATACTTTCTTCAAGTCTTAATTGAACTAATCCACTTTCACCAGGATTTATTTCTTCAACTTCTAAAGGTACTGCTCTACAAAGTATTTCTCTAGTACCATGATAAAGTCTTAATCTATCCCAGTGCTTAAGCCCTAAATCTGTGTGTTTAACTATACTTAGTCTAACATCTAACATCATAGCTTCTTCTAGAGAGTGTTCTGATGCTAATACATCTCCTCTATTTACTTCTTCAACCTTGACATTTGATATATTTATAGCTGTTCTTTGCCCAGCATAAGCAGTTTCTACACTTTCACCATGAACTTGTATACTTCTTATCTTGGCTTTTAATTCTTTTGGATATATAACTAAATCATCATCAACATTTATCTTACCTTCTATTAAAGTTCCTGTTACAACAGTTCCAAACCCTTTTATAGAAAATACTCTGTCAATATTAAGTCTTGCTGGCGCATTTAAGTTTTTATCTTCTATTTCATCAGTCATTTTATCAATTTTAGTTATAAGTTCGTCCATTCCACGTCTTGATATTGAATCAACTTCTATAATTTCAGCATCTTCTAGGAAAGTTCCTTTAACTTTTTCCCTAACATCTTCTTTTACTAATTCTATAAAGTCTTCATCAACAGTATCACTTTTAGTTAATACTATCATACCTTTTTTAATATTTAAGAAAGTTAATATATCCATATGCTCTATAGTTTGAGGCATAACTCCTTCATCAGTTGCAACAACTAATAAAACCATATCAAGTCCTGATGCTCCAGCTAACATGTTTTTTATAAATTTTTCATGTCCTGGGACATCTACTATCCCAGCTCTTTTATTGCTTGGTAAATCAAAATAAGTAAATCCTAAATTTATAGAAATACCTCTCTTTTTTTCTTCAGCTAAGGTATCTGTTTCTCTTCCTGTAAGTGCTTTTATAAGAGTTGTTTTACCGTGATCTATATGTCCTGCTGTTCCTATTATTACATTTTTCATATTTATCCCCCTATTAAAGCTTTTTCTAATTCAGTTTTAACAACTTCAAATTCATCCTCAAATATAGTTCTAACATCTAAAACATACTTATCATCATATACTCTTGCTATTATATGTGCATCACTTAATCTTAATCTATTTTCTAGTGTAGAAACATTTATATTTTTAGGAATTATTGTTATAACTTTAGAATCCATAGTCTCAGTTGGCATAGAACCTCCTCCAACTTGAGATAATCCATCTTCTATTTTTATATCTGCATAATTATTTAAGTATTCTATTTTAGAATATAAATTGTTAGCTTTTTCTTCTAATTCTTTTATAGAATATGTTAGCATTTTTAGTGTTGGTATTTCTTCTTTAGCTTTTTCTTCATCTAAGTACATTCTTAAAGTAGCTTCTAATGCGCATATAGTAAGTTTATCTACTCTTAGTGCTCTTGTAAGTTGATTTTTCTTCATTTTTTCTATGTATTCTTTTTTACCAACTATAATACCAGCTTGTGGCCCTCCAAGCATTTTATCTCCACTAAAGGTAACTATATCAGCACCTTTTCTTATAGAATCAAGTACTGTAGGTTCATAACTTAATCCATATTTAGATACATCTACAAAAACTCCACTACCTAAATCTTCAATAACTGGTATATCATGTTTTTCCCCTAATTCACATAATTTATCAACATCTACACTTTCTGTAAATCCAAGTATTCTATAATTACTTGTATGAACCTTCATCAATACTTTTGTATTTTCATTTATAGCTTCCTCATAATCTTTTAAATGAGTTTTGTTGGTAGATCCAACCTCTACTAAATCAGCTCCACTAAGAGCCATTATGCTCGGTATTCTAAAAGAGCCCCCTACCTCAACTAATTCTCCTCTTGATACTATAGCTTCTCCACCTTTTGCCATAGTACTAAGTACTAAAAGTACTGCTGCTGCATTGTTATTAACTACTAAAACATCTTCAGCTCCTGTTAGTCTTTTTATAGTATCAGTTAAATGTGTATATCTTGAACCTCTTTGTCCTTTTTCTATATTATATTCTAAGTTTGAATATCTAGATGCAGCTTCCCACAAATCATCTTTTATGCTTTCACTTAAAAGAGAACGCCCTAAATTTGTATGAAGTACAGTACCTGTCGCATTTATAACTTTTTTTAGTGATAATGAATATTTTAAGTTGCATTTATTCATAATACTTTGAGCTATTTCATCTATTGATATCTCAAACTTATCAAAATCACTTTGTTTTAAATCAACTATAGCTCTTCTTTTTTCGTCAATTGATTCTCTTATAGCTTCAAGTAGTATACTTCTTGGATAGCTATTTAATGCATCTATTATTTTATCCTGATTTAACATTTCATCTACTGAAGGTAATTGAGCAAATAACTCTCTTTTATTCATTGAAAACACACTCCCCTTATAAGTCCTTACTTAACTGTTATATAATGTTGTCCTTTTTCTTTAACAGTTCCTATTATTTTAGCTTCTATAGAACCATTTTTCTTCATATCTTTAACTAGTTCTTCTGCTAAGTTGCTATCTACAGACACTAATAATCCCCCAGATGTTTGTGGATCATATAAAATATCTTCTATAGCTTCTTCTATATTTTCTATATATACATCTTTTGATATATACTGCTTATTTCTATACATACCAGCTGGTATTATACCCATTTTAGCCATATCAACAGCTCCATTTAATATAGGTATTTCATCAACTTGTAATTCTATACTAACATCTGATGCTTTAGCCATCTCCAAAGCATGTCCTAAAAGTCCAAAACCTGTTATATCTGTAACTGAGTTTACATTTATATTGTCAAAACTCATTGCTGCATATTTATTTAAATGAACCATAGTCTCAACTACAGTTTTTGAAGTTTCTTCATCAACTAAATTTTCCTTCATAGCAGTATTTAATATACCTACTCCTATAGGCTTTGTAATTACTATTTTATCTCCTACCTTTGAAGTTGCATTAGATAAAACTTTATCTGGATGAACTGTTCCCGATACAGATAATCCATATTTAGGCTCTTTATCATCAACAGTGTGACCACCTACTAATAAAGCTCCACTTTCTTTAACTTTATCCATACCACCCTTAAGAATTTCTGCCAATACATTCATATCATGACAAGAAGGAAAACAAACTATATTCATAGCTACCAAAGGCTTTCCTCCCATGGCGTAAACATCTGATAATGAATTAGATGCTGCTATTTGTCCAAATATATAAGGATCATCTATCATTGGTGTAAAGAAATCCAATGTTTGAATTAATGCAGTATCGTCATTTAACTTATATACAGCTGCATCATCTGAAGTCTCAAGCCCTACTAATAAATTTTCTTTTTTATCTGATGTATTTTTAGGTAACTTAGATAAAACTCCAGCCAGAACCTCTGGCCCTATTTTAGCCGCTCATCCTCCTGATGTTGTCATATCTGTAAGTTTTTTCATTATTTCCATAATTATGTCTCCTCCCTTTAAAGCATTACATAACTAATAATATCATAATTAACATTTATTGAATACAGATATAATCCTTCAAATTATTAAATTTATTTTCGCCTATACCCTTTACATTTTTTATTTCCTCTATTGATTTAAATTTTGTATTCTCTTCTCTATAATCAATAATTTTTTGCGCTGTTATTTCTCCAACTCCAGGCAAAGAATCTAGTTCAGCAAGAGATGCATTATTTATATTTATTTTATTATTATCGCTACTAGAATTATTATTGTTACTAACACTTAAATCCTTATTTGTAGTTTCACTATTTTGATAATTTGTAGATTCATTATTATTTACATTTTCATCTCCTATTTTAGGAATTATATAGTGTCCTCCGTCTTCTACTTTCATAGCCATATTTATTTTATTCATATCTGCATCATCACTAACTCCGTCACAAAGCATTACTCCATCCATAAGCCTATCTTCACTATCTAATTCTACAACTTTAGGTGATTTTACAGCTCCACTTATATAAATGGTTATCTTCTTTTTTATAGATTCATCATTTTTTAATTTTTGTAAACCGTCTAAATTGCTATCTTTAGTAGATTCATTTAAATTTTTATTACTATCATTAATTTGATTGTTATTTACATACTTATCATTACTTATATTCTTATCTTCAGCTTCACTTACAACATAATTATCACCACTTGATATAAATCCACTATTTTTTACTATAAATACGGAACTTACAAGTATTATTATAATTATCGGTAAAAAGCTCTTTATTTTTTCCATTTTATCACTCCTTCAAATTTGATTATTGACATAAATATGTTATACTAAAATATAAGTTTAAAATCGGAGGACAAAAAATGTTAAAAAAAGTTTCAATATTATTAGCATTCATATTAACTTTTATTAATGTATTTACATTTAATAATGTTTCATTTGCAGAAACACAAGCGCCAAGTGTATCTGCTAAATATGCAGTATTAATGGATTATACAAGTGGAAAAATATTGTATGAAAAAAATCCCCACGAGAAGATGTATCCAGCTTCTACTACTAAAGTTTGGACTGCATATGTTACCTTAAAACATGTAAAAAACCTTGATGAAGTAGTTTCTATAGGTAATATTGGCGATATTGATGGGTCTAGTATGTATTTAAAACCAGGGGAAAAACTTACAGTTAGAGAATTACTTGAAGGTTTGCTTATAGTTTCGGCTAATGATGCAGCTGTAGTTTTAGCAGAACATGTTAGTGGTTCAGTTCCTGAATTTGCAAAGCTTATGAATGAGGAAGCTAAAAAAATAGGGGCTGTTGATACACATTTTAATAATGCTAATGGTTTACCAGATTTACAGCATTATACTTCAGCTTATGATATGGCTTTAATGGCCAGAGAAGCTATGAGCAATGATGTTTTTAGACAAATAGTAGATACAAAATTATTAAGATTACCTGCTACGGAATTTTATCCAGAAAGATTTTTAAAAAACACTAACAAATTTTTAACTGGAGATACCAAAATACCTTATAAAGGGCAAATGGTAGATATAAAGTATGATATAGTAGACGGTATAAAAACTGGATTTACAGATGATGCTGGTAAATGTTTATTATCTAGTGCAAAGAAAGATGATATGAGATTAATCTCTGCAGTTTTCAAAACTGAAGGAGATAATATGTATATAGATAGTAGAACTCTTTTAGATTACGGATTTGATAATTTTAAGTCAGAAAAAGCTATAGATAGAAATAATTTTTTAGAATCTAAATCTATTTGGTATTCTAAAGAAAGAAAATTAGAATACATGCCAAAATATAGTTACTACACTATTGTTGAAAAAGGTGCTACAAATCCTAATTTTACAACTAAAACTAAGTTAGACGATATAAATCTTCCTATAAAAAAAGGTTCTAAAGTAGGAACTTTAGAAGTTTATCAAGACAATGATTCTAAACCAGTGGCTAATATCCCTTTAATTGCACAAAATGATGTTAATAGTTTATTTAAAGCAATTTTAAATAATCCTATAGTTAAAGTTATAAAATCATTAGTATTGATAGCACTTTCATTGGTTGCAGTATTTATAGCATTAGTTTTAATTAGAAAAAAAATAAGAAGAAAAAGAAGAAGACTAATGTATAACAAAAAAAGAAAATTATACACTAATAAAAATAAAAAGATTTATTCAAATAAAAGAAGAAGAAGAAGATAAAAAAAAGAGGCAAATGCCTCTTTTTTTATCCAAATATTTTCTTAGTTAAACAGTTTCCTGTACAAGTTGCAGCAACTCCACCTAATGCAGTTTCTCTTAATTCCATTGGAAGTCCTTTACCAACTCTGTACATTGCCTCAACAGTTTCGTCAAATGGTATTATATTTAATATTCCGGCTAAACAAAGTTCTGCAGATATTAAAGCGTTCGCAACACCTATAGCGTTTCTTCCTTGACATGGAACTTCAACAAGACCTGCTATTGGGTCACATACTAATCCCATTACATTTTGTAAGCAGTGAGATGCAGCAGAAACAGCAGCTTCTACGCTTCCTCCCATTAATTCAACTATACCAGCAGCACTCATTGCAGCAGCAGCACCAGTTTCAGCTTGACATCCACCTTCAGCACCTGCAACAGTTGCATTTCTAGTTATTATAGCTCCTATAGCTGAAGCTGTAAATAATGCATTTATCATTTCTTCATCGCTAAATCCATATTCTTTACCTATAGTAACTATAGCTCCTGGTAATATACCACAAGAACCAGCAGTTGGTGCAGCAACTATAAGACCCATAGAAGCATTAACTTCCATTGTTCCCATTGCAGCAGCTAAAGCTTTATTCATTAATCCACCACAAACAGTTCTTTGGCTGTTTCTGTAGTTGTCTAATTTTTTAGCTTCTCCACCTATAAGACCTCCAACAGATTTTATATCTTCTGTTACAGCTCTTTCAGTAGCTTTTTTCATTATATCTAAACTAACAGCCATCTTTTCTCTTATTTCTTCTTTAGAACGTCCTGTTAATTCTTCTTCTCTAGCTATACACATTTCACTTATAGTCATGTTTAGCTCTTTACATTTTTGTATTAATTCTGCTCCGCTTGTAAAGTTATATTTCATATTCTGTCACCCTTCCTCACTCATTAGAATTTGTCTAAAACTACAGCCTTAGCTATAACTTCAAATTTTCTTAATTGTTCTAATACATCTTTGTCTAATGCTTCATCTGTTTCTATAGTAACAAATGTATAATCAGACCCTGCTGGTTTATTAGTAGACATATTTGCTATGTTTTTGTTATTATGAGCAAGAAGTCCAGTTACGAAAGATACCGCACCTGGTATATCTTTTATTTCAAGTATAACAGCTGGTCTAGAACCATTAAAGTCAAGTGGTAAGCCATCCATTTCAGTAAGTTTTATGTTTCCTCCACCTATAGATGCACCTTTTACGATAGCAACACTTCCATCTTCTAAAGTCATTTCCATTCTAACAGCATTAGGATGTTCGTTTTCTCCTAAGTTAGTTTTTATAAACTCAAAGTCAACACCGTTTTCTTTAGCTATATCAAAAGAATTTCTTATTCTAGCGTCATCTGGCTCAAATCCTAAGATTCCTCCAACTAATGCTTTATCTGTACCATGTCCTTTATATGTTTCAGCGAATGATCCATGTAGGTAAAACTTAACACTTTTTACAGGCTTCCCTGCTATTTTTAATGCCATTTTCCCCAATCTAGCAGCACCTGCAGTGTGCGAACTTGATGGACCTATCATATTTGGTCCTACGACATCAAATACACTATAATCTTTAGCCATTAATAATACCTCTTTTCTTAAATTGTCTTTTTCTTTTGTTTATGGAAAACTTTTCCAATTATGCCTTAACTCAAAATGACCAGCCTAAAATAGGCATGGCCATCTTAATTACATTTATTATTTTACTATAGCTATAGCTTCTATTTCAACCTTAACATCTCTTGGTAATCTTGCAACTTCTACACAAGATCTAGCAGGTTTGTTTTCACCAAAGTATGAAGCATATACTTCATTTATTTCAGCGAAATCATTCATATCACTTATGAATACTGTAGTTTTAACTACGTCGTTAAAGCTTGCTCCAGATGCTGCTAATATTTCTTTTAAACTTTCTAATGATCTAGCAGCTTGCTCTTTAGCTCCACCTTCTACTACTTCCATAGTTTCTGGGTTAAATGGAACTTGTCCTGATACAAATACCATATTTCCATTTTTTATAGCTTGAGAGTATGGCCCTATTGCTTTAGGAGCCTTTTCAGTATGTATTACTTGTTTCATATCCAATCTCTCCTTCTCTTATAACATAACTTTGTATTTATATTATACTTTTTTCAGTAATATTATACTACTAAATTGTACACACTGTATACAGTTTTGTAGTAAAAAGTGAAAAATATATTTTTTACATATATTTCCACTTTTTATGTATTATTATATCATAAATTAGTCTTCTATTACAAATCCTGCTGCTTCTACAGCTTGTTTTATTTTATCTTTATGTTCTTGGTTAAATGTTTCTAATTGTATTTCAAGGTATAAACTTCCAAGTGAGTTTTCTTTAGAAATTCTTGACATATTTGCATTTAATATATTTGCATTTAATTTACTTATTATTTGAGTTAATTCAGCTAATCCGCCTGGCTTATCTTGTATTTTAGTTTTAAATGCATATCTTCTTCCGTCTTCAGTTAATGCAGTTCCTATAACTCTGTATAAAGTATTAACGTCTACATTTCCTCCAGATATTACACATACAACGTTTTCATCTTTAGCTGGTTTATATTTTCCACTTAATAATGCAGCTGTTGATACAGCACCTGAACCTTCAGATACTAATTTTTGATTTTCTAATAAGAATAACATAGCTTGTGCTATTTCATATTCTTCAACAACTATAACTTCATCAACTAATTCTTTTATTATTTCAAAAGTATTATCTCCTGGAGTTTTAACTGCTATACCATCTGCTATTGTAGTAGCTTTAAATGCAGTTGTAACATGTCCATGAGCTATAGATTCTTTCATTGATGGTATATTAGCTGTTTGAACACCTATTATTTTTACATTAGGATTTAAAGCTTTAGCAGCAGTTGCTATACCAGCTATAATTCCCCCTCCACCAATTGGGCATATTATAGTATCAACTTTATCATTTAATTGTTCAAATATTTCAAGAGCTATTGTTCCTTGTCCAGCCATAACGTAAGGGTCATTGAATGGATGTAAGAAAGTTGCTCCAGTTTCTTTTTGTATTTCTACAGCTTTTGCATATGCATCATCATATACTAAACCTTCTAAAACTACTTCTGCTCCATAACTTTTAGTTGCAGTAACTTTTGCAAGTGGTGCAGTAGCTGGCATTACTATTGTAGCTTTTATTCCACTTAATTTAGCTCCTAAAGCAACCCCTTGTGCATGGTTTCCTGCACTTGATGCTATAACACCGTTTGCCTTCTCTTCATCAGTTAAACTTGCTATCTTGTTACAAGCTCCTCTTACTTTAAAAGATCCAGTCTTTTGTAAGTTTTCACATTTATAGTATACGTTTGCCCCAGTCTTTTTACTAAGCTTAACGCTTTCTAACAAATCAGTTGTTTTAACTATATCTTTTATAGTTTCTCTAGCTTTTTGAACATCTTGTAATGTAATTCTAGTCATCTTTTTACTCACTCCCATAATATGTAGATTTAGTTTATTTATTTGACATCTTTATTGTATATAGTTTTTCAACAAAAATCAACAGGAAAACATTTTTTTGTAATTTTTTAACTTGTCAAAAAATTTACAAGCCATTGTTTTTTCTAATTTCCTGGACATTTTCCTACATAAAAAAAATTATTTTTTTAAATTTAATTTTATTTTTGTATGCTTTTTTCATTTTAAAATATAAAATTTAGCTTTTATTTTAGTTAGATAACAAACCTTTAAAACTTTATTTTTTTAATTTTTATAATGAAAAATTTTTTAAAATATAACTTTTTTTAAATTTAATCTATCTATTTTTTTAATAATTAATATAAATCAATAAAATATTATTTATTTATATAAATCTCAAAAATTTCGTATTAAAATAAAAAAAGGTCTTTTAAAAGACCTTTTTTTATTTAACAACTATATTAACAAGCTTTTTAGGAACAGCTATTACTTTAACTATAGTTTTTCCATCAACTAAAGCTTTTATTTTTTCATCGTTCATTGCAGCTTCTTGCATATCTTCTCTTGATATATTAGATGCTACACTTAATTTACCTCTAACTTTACCATTAACTTGAACTACAACTTCAACTTCATCTTTAACTAATGCAGATTCATCATATTTTGGCCAAGATATATCAAATATACTTCCAACTTTACCTATCATAGCCCATAATTCTTCTCCCATATGTGGTGCAAATGGAGATAATATAGTAACTATAGTTTCTATACCTTCTTTTATAACTGCATCATTTCTATTTTCTAACTCTTTGTACTTGTACATTTCGTTTATTAATTCCATTAATGCAGATATAGCAGTATTAAATCCAAACTTCTCATTTAAGTCTTCAGTTACTTTCTTTAATGTAGCATTTATAGTAAATCTCATTGCTTTATCTTCTTTAGTTAATTCACCCATAGTAGCATCAGATTTAGCTACATCAGCTAATTCATCAACTAATCTATAAACTCTATTTAAAAATCTAAAGCATCCTTCAACACCTTGATCTGACCATTCTAAATCTCTTTCTGGTGGTGCTGCAAATAACACGAATAATCTAGCAGTATCAACTCCATACTCTGCTATTATCTCATGAGGAGATACAACATTTCCTTTAGACTTACTCATCTTAGCTCCATCTTTTAAAACCATACCTTGAGTTAATAGGTTTTTAAATGGCTCTTTAAAATCTAACATTCCCATTGAATTAAATGCTTTAACAAAGAATCTTGAGTAAAGTAAATGAAGTATGGCATGTTCTACTCCACCTATATATTGATCAACTGGCATCCAGTTATTAACTGCTTCTTTACTAAATGGTTCTTCAGTATTTTTAGGATCTATGTATCTTAAGTAATACCAAGAAGAATCAACGAAAGTATCCATTGTATCTACTTCTCTTCTAGCTGGTTTTCCACAACAAGGACAAGTAGTATTCATAAATGTTTTTGAAGTTGTAAGTGGTGATTCACCTTTACCTGTAAATTCAACATCTGTTGGTAATAATATAGGTAAGTTTTCTTGTTTTTCAGGAACTATACCACATTCATCACAGTATACTACAGGTATTGGGCATCCCCAGTATCTTTGTCTAGAAAGTAACCAGTCTCTTAATCTATAGTTAACTGTTTTCTTTCCTCTTCCCATTTCTTCTAATTTTTCTATTATTGCATCAAACGCTTTTGAAGCTTCCATTCCATCAAACTCACCAGAGTTTACCATTATATTGTCTTCATTTATAACTTCAACTACGTTTAAGTTGTACTTAGCTGCAAATTCTCCATCTCTTTCATCATGAGCTGGAACTGCCATTACAGCACCTGTTCCATAGTCAACTAATACATAGTTTGCTATCCATAACTCAACTTTTTGTCCGTTTAATGGATTTATAACATGCTTTCCAATAAACATTCCTTCTTTTTCTACATCGCTTGAAGTTCTTTCTATTTCAGTCATAGTATGCATTTTAGCTACGAACTTTTCAACAGCTTCTTCATACTCAGTTCCAGCAACTAATTCTTTTACTAAGTCGTGTTCTGGAGCTAAAACCATATAAGAAACTCCATGAACTGTATCTGGTCTAGTTGTAAATACTGTTATAGATTTATCCATACCATCTATATCGAAAGTTATTTCAGCACCAGTACTTTTTCCTATCCAGTTCTTTTGCATTGTTTTAACCTTTTCTGGCCATCCATCTAAAGTATCTAAGTCTTGAAGTAATTCTTCTGCAAATTCAGTAGTTTTAAAATACCATTGTTCTAAATCTTTTTTAACTACTACAGAGTCACATCTTTCACAAGCACCTTGAACAACTTGCTCATTTGCTAAAACTGTTTCACAAGATGGACACCAGTTAACGAAAGATTTTTTCTTATATGCTAAACCATTTTCTAAAAACTTTAAGAATATTTGTTGAGTAAACTTGTAGTACTCTGGAGTAGATGTTGCTATTTCTCTATCCCAGTCAAAGCTAAGTCCTAATGTTTTAAATTGCCCTCTCATGTCTTTTATGTTTTCCATAGTCCACTTATCTGGGTGTATTCCATGCTTTATAGCTGCATTTTCTGCTGGAAGTCCGAATGAATCCCATCCCATTGGATGTAGGACATTGTATCCTTGCATCTTTTTAAATCTAGCTACAACATCACCTATAGAATAGTTTCTAACGTGTCCCATGTGTAATTTTCCTGATGGATAAGGGAACATTTCTAATGCATAGTATTTTGGTTTTGTTGTATCATTAGTATCAGTTTTGTATTGATTATTTTCTTCCCAAATCTTTTGCCATTTAGCTTCAACTTCATTTGGTTTATAAACGCTCATTGTTTACCTCCTATATTTTTATATTAAAAAATCCCCGTCACTAAACATTACTGTTTAGGGACGAGGATATTACTCGCGGTACCACCCTAATTGGTTATTTTTATAAATAACCCTCTTGGATTAGTCTTTATACCAACTACGGTTAAATAGATTTTACCTAGCAAGTTCAAATCAACTTTATACTAGTTCACACCAACCACTAGCTCTCTGAAATCAAAATTTAATTTTACTACTCTAGTCTATTTTAATTTTAAGTTATATTTTTAAATTATATAATTATTATGCTAATGTGTCAACATCAACATATGGAGCATCTTTCCACATTTTCTCTAAGTTATAGTATGCTCTATTTTCTTCATTAAATACGTGAACCATTATATCACCAAAGTCTAGTAATATCCACTCTTGAGTTTCGTATCCTTCTTTACCTCTTGATTCTATTCCTAACTTAGTAAGTTCATCTTCTACATTGTCAGCTATAGCCTTTACTTGTCTTTGAGATCCAGCTGTTGCTATTACAAAGTAATCACATAAGCTTGATACTGCACCTACATTTATTATAGATATATCTTTACCTAATTTATCATCGATAGCATCATATATAACTTTAACCATTTGTTCTACTGTCGTCATGTTAAATTCCTACCTTCCTTATTTTTCGCGTTTTTATATTATACCACAAAAAACTATATTTCTAATACTAATTTATATCATTAGTATTAACTTATTTAATAAAACTTTTCACTTTTTATTATTATTATTATTATATAATACTTTATGTTTATAATTATTGTGATTTATTTTATTAATGCTTTTTATTTAAAATATAATTTCTAGCTTCTATAGTTCTAGGATGTATTATTTGTTTTCTATCAATTACTAGTTTTATAGTATTGTCAAAAGATTTTAATAAAGCTTCATTCATTTTTCCATCATAAACTAACTCTCTAAGTTCATCTACTCCTGGATAATCTCTGTTTACTTCGATTAAATCAGCTATATATATTATTTTTTCTAACATATCCATATTTGATTTTCCAGTTGTATGATATCTAACAGCTGTTATTATATCTATATCTTCAATTAAAAATTCATGTCTAACTAATACTGATCCTATTATACTGTGAGACAAAGCTAAGTTATCTTTTTCATATTCATCTAGATAAATTTCATATTTATTTACATAATAATCAACTTGTTCTTGACTTAAATATTTTGCACAGTCATGAAGTATGCCTGCTAAATATGCTTTATTTTTATCATAGCCATATATTTGACTTAACTTAACTGCACAATCAGCTACTCCTTGTGAATGTATCATTCTATTTTTAGGTAACATTTCATTTAACTTATTTTTTATGTCTTCTAAATTCAAATTTATTCATCTCCATTTGTGTATATATTTTTTTCATATATATAAGTTTCTACATTTTCAGGAATTAAATATTTTATAGATTTACCATCCTTTATATGCTCTCTTATATATGTTGACGATATATCCAAAGAAGGAACATTTACAGACCTTATATTAGCATTATATTTAGTTTTTAACTTTTCTATTTTTTCTTTAGCTTCTAAAGAGCTTACTCCAGGCCTATTTGCTGCTATAAAAGTTGCTAATTCAAAATTTTCAGAAACATTTTTCCAACTTTCCATATCACAAATAGCATCAAATCCAGTTATAAAGTATATATTAGCATTTTTATATATTTTATGAAGTTCTCTTAATGTATCTATCGTATAAGTCCTAGATTCTCTGTTCATTTCCATATCTGAAACTACAAAGTTATCATTATTCATTGTTGCTAATAATACCATATTGTATCTATCTATTTTATTTGTTATTAATCTTAACTTATGCGGTGGATTTCCATTTGGTATAAAAAGTATCTTATCAAGATTATAAGTTTCTCTTATATATTCCGCTGTTGCTAAATGTGCATAATGTATAGGGTCAAAAGTTCCTCCCATTATACCAATTTTTATTTTCTCATTTCCCGTTTCATGAAAATTTGACTTTAGGTTGTTTATATTCCTGGCTTCTAAAACTAATTCATCAATTCTCATTAACTATCTCCTTTTGTCCTTTATACTACTATTGTATCATTAATTTTTACTTCTTAGATACAATTATTCTATATTTTCCTGTATAATTTTGTATATGTTTAGAAAGATATTTAATGTAAATATTATAACAATACAAAGGAGATATATATGCCTATAATAACTAAAATAGAAGCTCAACAAAAAAATGAAGATAGAGTTAACATATATTTAAACGATCAATTTTTCATGGGAATTTATAAAGAATTAGTTTTCACTTTAAATCTAAAAAAAGGAATGGAAATAGATGAAGAAGTTTTAAAAAATATGCTTTATGATGAAATGTATATAAAAGCTAAAAACAAAGCTTTAAATATTTTATCTAAAGCTCCTCAATCTGAAAAAAATATAATAAACAAATTATCTAATGATTTTGATGAAGATATTATAGAAGATGTGCTTGTTTTTTTAAGAAAATATAATTTTGTAAATGACGAAGATCTTGCTCAAAGAATAACTAACACTAACTTAAAACTTAATAAATGTGGTAAAAACAGAATTAAACAAAATTTATACAACAAAGGAATAGATAGAAATACCATAGATTCTGTTGTTTCTGATATTGATTCAGATGTAGAATTTGAAAATGCAATGTATCTAGCTAAAAAAAGATACGAACGTGTTAAAAATGAAGATAGAAATAAAATTTATCAAAAGATATCTCAACATTTAGCTTATAAAGGTTTTGGCTATGATATTATTAAAAGAGTTTTAAACAAACTACTTAATTTTGATGAGTCTGATTACTGCTAAATTAAAAGTTACTGTTACTTAATCTTTATGTATAATCTTTTCAGCTTCATTTTGTGGACATTTGTCGAATATTATTATATTATCTATTAGTATAATTTTTTAGAAACGAGGTGTTGTACTTGACTAATAATGTAGCTAAATCAGTAACTAATGAAGTTGAAAGATTAAGCAATATGCCATTAGATAAACTAACAGAAAATTTTATAAGTTGGGTAACAAATTATGGTATAAAACTTATAATTGGTCTTATAGTTATATTTATAGGACTAAAAGTTATAAAAAAAGTGGTTAAACACTTTACTAAATTTTTAGAAAAAAAATCTGTAGATATTACACTTACAAAGTTTTTACATGGTTTTGTAGAAATATCCTTAAAACTATTATTGTTTATAATTGTACTTGGATACTGGGATGTAGAACTTACAGGATTTGCTGCTTTAATAGCATCTGGAGGGGTTGCTATAGGTTTAGCTCTTCAAGGAAGTTTATCTAACTTTGCCGGAGGTTTTATAATATTATTAATTAGACCTTTTAAAGTAGGCGATTACATAGAAACAGGTATATATCAAGGTACTGTAGAAGAGATAGGCCTTTTTTATACTAAGCTTACTACTATAGATAATAAATTAATTTTAATACCTAACGGAACTTTATCTAATGGAAGTTTAGTAAACTACTCTGCTAAAGCAACAAGAAGAGTTGATTTAATTTTTAATGTTAGTTATGATAATGATATAAATCATGTTAAAAATGTCTTAAGTGATATAGTTAAAACTCAAGATCTTATTTTACATGAACCAGCTCCTTTTGTAGGAATGGTTGCTCATGGTCCAAGTTCAATAGATTTCGCCGTTAGAGTTTGGTGTAATTCTGAAAATTATTGGACTATACATGCTAGTTTATTAGAAAAAGTTAAAATTAAATTTGATGAAGAAGGTATAAATATACCTTACCCTCAAATGGATGTTCATATAAAAAATAACTAATAAAAAAACTACTTTAAATGGAAATATCGGAAAACCCATCTAAAGTAGTTTTTTGTTTATCAAAAATTACTCACTATATCTAATTCTATCAATTAATGATTCTTTATTAAAATTCTTACTTATAAAGTAAGTTAAAAGTAATTGTGCTATAAATACACTAAAAACCATAATTAAAATTTGATTTAGAGGGAATGTATAAGTTGCATATGAAGCTCCTGTTTTTCTAAATGCATAAACTGCAATATATCCAATTCCTGTTCCTAAAGTTAATGAACTCAAAATCATTGTACCTATATAAAACATAGCTTCTATATTTAACATTTTAACAAGTTGTTTATCTGTTAATCCTATAGCTTGTAACATTCCAAGTTCCTTTTTTCTAGTTATAATACTTGTTATCATAGAGTTTATCAAATTCATAAATCCTATAATTCCTATAATTACGACTAATGCATAACCTATACCTTTGGTAACAGCTATAGATAGTTTATTATCTTTAAGTAATTCATCTATATAGTTTGCTTGAATATAATCATCATTTTTATCTAAACTTTCTATATATGACTTAATATTTTCATATTCACCTTTTTGAGTATATACACTAATAGTTGTTGTTGTATCTGTATCAAACATTTTATCAAATGCATCATAATGCATAGCAAATGTAGATGGGTTTGAAGTTATACCTTGAACTTTAAATTCTTTTTTTATTTTCTTATCTCCATCATATAAGGTTAAAGTTATTTTATCACCGACTTTTATCCCTATTTCTGTTGCTAATTCCGGCTGTGTTATAAGTATTTCTTCTCCTGATTTTAACTTTTCTAAGTTTATTTCTCCATCTTCTAAATAAAACTCTAAATTCTTTAAATCATTTTCATTCACACTGGATAAATCATGGTATTTATACTCAGTTTTATATCCATTTAATTCACATTTAGCACTCTTACTTTTATCTATATTAGTTACTCCATTTATATTTAATAATTTGTTTATAAAATTTTCTCCTAAAGGATTATTTTTCTGTAAAATATTCATTTCAGTATCAGGACTATCCTCTTCTCCATATGTATATCCATCTAAATCTATTTTTATATCTTGTGAAAATCGTTCTCTAGTCATCTTTTCTGCATCTATACTATTCATAACACTAGATATAACGACAAATATTATAGCACTTAATGAAAGTGATATTACTGTTATATAAGTACGCTTTTTATTTCTACTTAAGTTAGCACAGGAAAGTCTATTTAAGTTTATACTTTCATATCCTTTTCTGCTTTTTTTATTATTTTTATCTTCTCCATTGTATCTTACAGCTTCTATTATAGATACTTTAGATGCTTCTTTCATAGGCTTAAGTAATGATATATATATAGTTATTAAACTTATAATCATAACTCCTATAATCATAGGTAATTTAAAAGCCTTCCCTTCAAACATAAATATCTTTCCTATAACAAATTCATTTATTAAAAAGCCAACTAAAACTCCTATTGGAACTCCTATCATAGATAAGAAAATACCTTCTTTAAGAACTATTGATTTAATTTGTTTTTTTGTAGCTCCTATAGCTCTTAGTTTTCCAAACTCTTGTACTTTAGTTACCACCGATAAATGAAATATATTATATATTACTAATATACTAGACATTATAACTATAATACCAATTACAACACCCCACATTATAACTTCCATGTCTGGTTTTAATGTATTTATATAATCTTCATTAACTAAAACTCTTGCCTTAGGTATATTTAAATCTTTAGCTATATCTTCTACTTTAAGCTTTAATTCATCTCCACTTAAGTTAGTTTCTTCTTTAATAGTAATATATGCATTAAAGTTTTCTTTACTCATATCTCTTGTAGAGTTCATATATTCCTTAGAAACTATGCCAGAATAAATTCTTTTAATTTTTGCCATTTCATTAGATTCAATTATACCAGATAAAATAAATTCATTTTCTGTAAATCCTTTTTTAGCATAATCTTCATATTTTATTTTTATTTTTTCTCCAATTCTGCCTTTATATCCTAATTTTTTTAATGCTAAATCATCTAATGCTATTTCATTTTTTAATTTAGGCATACTTCCTTTTTCAAGCTTTATACTACTTAACTCCATAGATTTATCATTTACATATGATAAAGCTACCTTACTTTTATCATCATAGTTAATAATTCCTATGCCATTTAATAATCCTACAGCATCTATATCTGCATGAGCTTTAATTTCTTCAATTTTCTTTTCACCCATATTACCATAAACGCCATGTTGTGTTCCTGAATATTTTATAACTCTCTCTTTATTAGCTTTACTCCAATCTAAACATGTTAAGCCAACTGCTGATAATAATGTAGTTGATAATATTATAGTGATAATAATTATTATACTTTTTGCCTTATTTATCATTAAATTACTTTTAGCTATTTTAGTAGTATTAATCATTTATAGCACCGTCCTTTACTACTTTACCATCTTCAATATAGATTACTCTATCAGCCATTTGTGCTATAGTTTCATCATGTGTTATCATAACTAATGTTTGATTGTATTTTTTTATCATAGTTTTTAACAAACTCATAACTTCATCAGAAGTTTTAGAATCTAAGTTTCCAGTTGGTTCATCTGCAAGTATTATTGACGGTCTACTTGCTAAAGCACGAGCTATAGCAACTCTTTGTTGTTGTCCCCCAGATAAAGTATTAGGTAATGACTCTTTTTTATTTTCAAGCCCTAAAGCATTTATAATATCATTTATAAAATTTTTATCTACTTCTTTATTATCAAGACCTATTGGTAAAACAATATTTTCCCATACATTAAGCGATGGTATCAGGTTATAATATTGAAAAATAAATCCTATTTTTCTTCTTCTAAATATAGCTAATTGCTCATCCTTTAATGTAAATATATCTTTTTTATCTATAAAAACCTTACCTTCTGTTGGTCTATCAAGTCCTCCAATCATATGAAGCAAAGTACTTTTCCCAGAACCTGACTTTCCAACTATTGCAGCAAATTCACCTTCAATTATACTTATATTTGTGTCATCAATTGCCTTTACTAAACTTTCTCCTTTACCATAATACTTTTTTAAATTTTTAGTTTTTAAAATCTCCATAATTTAATTCTCCTTATCTCTATTCTTTATACTTTAATGATAAAAGGTAATCCTTACATAACACTTTCATATTGGCTTACACTTTTGTAAGAAATAAAGAAAACTTACTGCCTTGTCCTATTTTTGATGAAACAATAATATTTCCACCTTGACTTTCTATTATCTTTCTACTTAAATAAAGTCCTACCCCTGAACCTTCCATTTCTTCTACTTTTTCACTTCTGTAAAACCTTTTAAATATATTGTTAAATTCACTTTTATCTATACCTATACCATTATCTTTTACATCAATTCTTATAAAGTTTATAGTTTCTTGTACTGAGACTTCTATTTTCCCGTTATCGTGAGTATATTTAACTCCATTTTCTAAAATATTAAATATACTTTCCTCTGTCCATTTAGAATCATGAGGTATTGTTTTATCTTCAAAATCTGTTACGCTAATTTTTATATTTTTTAAATTAGCCTTTGCTTTAACGCTATCTATAGCTTTAGTTAAAGTTTGTTTTATACTTTTATCTTCTTTTTTTATACTTATCATACTAGCTTCTAGCCTAGATATATTTACTAAAGAATCAATTAGATTATGTAGTTTATTTATAGACATTTTATTAGTTGTTAAAAATTCAATTCTATCTTCTTCATCAAGTTTTTCTTCTAGTAATAAAGAATTATATAGCTTTAAAGATGCTAATGGAGTTTTTAATTGATGTGATATATCTGTGACTAGTTCTTTTATACTTTCTTTTTCTTTATATATATTATTTATTTTTAAATTTAAACTTTTAGATAGTTTATTTAAATCTGAATGTATTATATTTAATACTTCTTCTTCCTTGAAATCATCTTCTATTTCATATTTATTATGAATTATATTTTCTATATTTTTACTTATTATTTTTAACTTAGAAAATACATATTTCATCAAATTTGATAGCATTATTATCATTAATATCATTACAACAACAAAAACAATCAAATTATTTACCAGGAAATATTTTAAATGTTGATGAAAATTTATATTTCTAATCATATTATAATTTTCATCATATCCATATTTTTTCAAAATATTTTGTCCTATATTTTCATATTCTTTACTTTCACTATAAACGCTTTTTACTATATCTGATTCAGATTGAGGATACTTGTTTACTAATTTTCCAACTATTCTTTTATTTATATTTTGTTGTTCTAAGTATATATTTTTCAAATTTTCATATTGAAATATGAAAAATGCTCCAAATATTAATATTACTCCTATAATAGCTATTAAAAAAATTCTCCTTATTATAGGTTCTCTTTTTAATAACTCTATCATTTTTTAATACACCTCTTTTCAAAGGTATATCCAATGCCTCTAATATTTTTTATATAATCTGGGTTTGATGGATTTTCTTCAACCTTTTGTCTTAGCCTTCTTATATTAACTGCTATTGTATTTTCATCTACGAAATTCCCATCAATATCCCAAAGAACTTCTATAAGTTGTTCTTTTGTAACAATTTGACATGAATTTTCCATTAAATATCTAAGTAATTTTCCTTCATTTTTACTAAGTATTATTTCATTGCTACCTTTTGTAATTTTACCATCTACATAATTATAAATTAAATTATCACAATAAATTTGATTTTCATTTGTAAAATCACTTATTCTTTTCATAACTGCATTAACTTTTGATATTAAAACTATCAAACTAAATGGTTTTGTTATATAATCATCAGCTCCAACTTCATAACCTGTAACTATATCCACTTCTTGATCTAGAGCTGTTAACATTATTATATGTACATTACTTATACTTCTTATATACTCACAAAATTCAAATCCATCTCCATCTGGTAGTCCTATATCTGATATTATTAAATTTATTTTATTACTTTTAAATATTTCTTTAGCATCTTTTATATTGAAGGCATTAAAAATTTTATAGCCTTCTTTTTTCAACTTAAAACTTATTCCCCTATTTAAAGATTTATCATCTTCTAAAAGCAGTATATTTCCCATAATTACCTCCTCAATTCATATAATATATTTTACTACATAAATAACCCCTAGGTAACATTTCGTTACCCAGGGGTATAATTATTTTAATATATATTTTAATTTGTTATTTAGATACATTTCCAGCTACATTTAATATGTCCCAAGTTCTAGCAAATGGTGGTGCATAACATAAATCTAGCATACCTAATTGGTTTGTAGTTAATTTACCAAATATACAAGCAGCTAATACATTAGCTCTTTGAACAGCATCTTTAAATCCTGCCACTTGTCCACCTAGTATAACTTTAGTATCTGCATCATACACTAATTTTACATACATTTTATTTCTACCTGGATAGTAATTAGTTTGGTTAAAGTCAGATATAAACTTAGCTTTAACATTCATTCCTAACTTAACTGCTTGAGATTCTGTAATTCCTGTTGCAGCAGCTTCCATATCCATAACTTTTATACAACTTGAGCTTAAAGAACCTTGGAAACTAATATTAGCTCCAGCTAAGTTTTCTCCAACTATTCTTCCTAACTTATTAGCTCCTGTTGCAAGTGGAACATATGAATCTTGTCCAGTTACTATATTTTTTATAGTGGCGCAATCCCCAGCAGAATATATATCTTCTACAGAAGTTTTTCCAAACTCATCAACTATTATAGCCCCATTTTTTAGCATGTCTATATTAGTATCTTTTAAAAATGCAGTATTTGGTCTAACACCAGTAGCAACTATAACTAAATCAGCTTCATATTCACCTTTATTAGTTATTACTTTTTCTACTTTAGTTTTTCCAACTAATTCACTAACTATTTCTTCTAAACGTAAATCAACATTGTGATTTCTTATTTCTTCTTCTAGTATGTCAGTTATCTCTTTATCAAATACTTGAGGTAATATTCTATCTTCTAATTGGAATACTACTACATCTTTACCTAATTTTTTAGCAGCTTCTACAGCTTCAAGTCCTATAAATCCAGCGCCTATTATAGCTACTTTCTTTATATCTTCTTTATTCATTAATTCTTTTATCTTTATGCCATCTTCTAAGCTTTTTAATGTAGATACATTTTCAAGCTTAACATTTTTAATAGGAGGTATTATACTGCTAGCTCCTGTTGCTATCATTAACTTATCGTAGTTATCTATAAATTCTTCCCCTGTATTTACATTTTTAATTTTTAATTTCTTATCTTTAGTATCAACAGATACTACCTCATGGAATATATTTAAATCAATTCCACTTTCTCTAAATTTTTCAGGTGCTCTTGCTATCATATTATTAGGATCATCAAAGAATCCACCTACGAAATACGGAAGTCCACAAGCTCCAAATGATACTACATCAGTTTTTTCATAAACTACAACTTCATATTCTGGCTTCATTCTTTTTAATTTTGCAGCGGCACTCATACCTGCAGCTACTCCACCAACTATTATAACTCTCATATTCATTCTCCTTAAAAGTACTATATTTTGAATGTATTTTTATTTTCAATATTAAAATAAATTATATAGTATATCGTTTACCCATTTCTCAAAATATATTACCATATTTTAATTGTTTTTTCTACTTGTTTTGAAATTTTGAAATATTTATTCAATATTATTTTAATATAATAATAATTTAAATAAAAAAAGATGCCATATAATTTTTAGGGCATCTTTTTATATCTATCTAGCAGATCTCTTTGTTGGTTTTCCTTTTTTAGTTACCTTGTCATTTACTTTTTTAGCTTTTGCTTGTTCATGACCTGGGAATATTATCTTAGGATTTTCAGAATTTTTCTTATATATAGTAAACTTAAATCCTATAGCTTGAACAAATTCTGCTCTTAAAGCTTCACATATAGCATTTGCAGTTTCTTTCGCATCTAATCCTGCATTTTCTAATATAGAAACTTTAACTATTTCTCTAGCTTTTAACATATCTTCTAATTGATCTAAGAAACTTTCAGTAACACCTTCTTTACCTATTTGAGTTATAGGCTTTAAAGTGTTAGCTATAGATCTTAAGTATGCTCTTTGCTTTCCTTTTAACATATGTCCACCTCTTTACGTCTTAAATTAATTTTAGTTATAGAACTCAAATTCTATGTCGTATATCTTAACAGTGTCTCCATCTTCTATACCCATTTCTCTTAGTTTATCAAATACACCTTGAGATTCCATAGATTTTTGGAAGAACTGAACAGATTCCATATCTTCAAAGTTAACAGAGTACATTATTCTTCTTAATGCTTTACCAGTAACAACATATACTCCATCTTCTATTTCTACTTCTAATCCTTCTTCAGCTTGTTCAACTAATTCTGGTCTATACATTTCTTCTTCTGATACTAACTCTACATCTTCAACTTCTTTTAATAATTGAGAAACATAAGCTATAACATCATCTATACCTTGTCTTGTTGCAGCAGACATCTTAAATACTTTGTATCCTCTTGACTCTAATTCATTTTTAAAGTTTTCAAAGTTACTTTCATCTTCCATTATATCTATTTTGTTAGCAACAACAACTTGTGGTCTAGTTGATAATTTTTCATTGTATAGCTTTAATTCATCATTTATTTTATCAAAGTCTTCTAAAGCATCTCTACCTTCTATCCCTGATATATCAACTATGTGAATTAATACTTTAGTTCTTTCAACGTGTCTTAGGAAGTCATGTCCTAAACCAATACCTTCAGCAGCACCTTCTATAAGTCCTGGTATATCAGCAAGTACAAAACTATCTCCAAACTTAGTTTGAACAACACCTAAATTTGGTGTTAAAGTTGTGAAGTGGTAGTTAGCTATCTTTGGTTTAGCTTTAGTTACAACTGATAAGAATGTTGATTTTCCTACATTAGGGAATCCTAGTAATCCAACATCTGCTATCATTTTTAACTCTAGCGTTATCCATTTTTCTTCTCCATCAGTTCCTGATTTTGCAAATGCAGGAGCTTGTCTTATTGCGTTTGCAAAATGTTGGTTTCCTCTTCCGCCTCTTCCACCTTTTGCAACTATAGCTTCATCTCCATCTTCTTTTAAGTCAGCTATTACAAGGCCTGTAGCTTCGTCTCTTATTATTGTTCCTGGAGGAACTAATAAAACTAAGTCTTCACCATTTTTACCAGCTTGTCTTTTTTTAGTTCCATCTCCACCTGATGGTGCAGAATATTTAGTTTGGTATTTAAAATCCATTAAAGTTCTTAACCCTGAATCAACCTTAAATATTATACTTCCTCCACGGCCTCCGTCTCCACCGTCTGGACCTCCTGCTGGAACATATTTTTCTTTTCTAAAAGATACTGATCCGTTACCACCATTTCCAGCTTTAACAAATATCCTAGCCTTATCTATAAACATAATTATTCACCTTCTTTTTAAAGCTTTTTATTTATATTTGCCATAATCTATAATATAAATTCCATGCGCGCTATATTTAAGTCAAAATTAACACTAAATACAATATTTAATATTAATTATTATATTTAAAAAAGGAGTGTATGAACACTCCTTTTTTTAGTATATTACTCAGCAACTGGGTATACACTTACTTTCTTTCTTTTCTTGTCTTTTCTTTCGAATTTAACAGCACCGTCAACTAATGCAAATAAAGTGTCATCTCCACCTTTACCTACGTTAGTTCCTGGATGTATTTTAGTTCCTCTTTGTCTAACTATTATACTTCCAGCAGTTACAACTTGCCCGTCGAATCTCTTAACACCTAATCTCTTAGATATAGAATCTCTACCGTTCTTAGAAGATCCTACCCCTTTCTTAGATGCAAGTAATTGTAAGTTCATTTTTAACATTCTGGAGTCACCTCCTACTTTTTTAGAATTTTTATATTTTTTGGGTATTCCCTTTTAATTTCATTAATTGCTAATTGAAAATGTTGTAATAATAATTGAGCTTCATCTAGATATTTATCTTCGACAATACACTCAATATGACCTTCTTGGCCTATCACTTTTTCAAATTCAATTTTTTTAAGTACACTTAAAGAATTTATAACTGATAAGGCATTGGATGTAACAGCTGCACATACAATATCAGAACCTAGTTCTGCATAATCAGCATGTCCCTTAAGACAAAAACCTTTAAGCTTAAAATCGTCGTTTTGATAATATTTAACCTTTATCATGGCTCTTACAATTAAGCGTTTATTTTTTCAACTACTAACTTAGTGTAAGCTTGACGATGTCCGTTCTTTCTTCTGTAGTCTTTCTTAGCTTTATACTTGAAAACTATAACTTTCTTAGCTTTTCCTTGCTCAGCAACTTTAGCAGTTACAGATGCACCTTCAACAGTAGGAGCTCCTACTACTAAGTTTCCATCTTTAGAACAAGCTAATACTTCGTTTAAAGTAACTACATCACCTTCGTTAGCTTCTAACTTTTCTACGAAGATTACATCACCTTCAGCAACTTTATATTGCTTTCCTCCAGTTTTAACTATAGCGTACATTAAATACACCTCCTCGGTCTCAAACTCGCCAATCAAAGGTACTCATTTAAGAGATTTTCAGACCTTTATTGAGCGGCACTACATTTATAAATAATACTATAATTTATAGTTTGTGTCAACTAACTATTAAAAATAATATTCATTTTTTCATGATCTATTTCTGTTTTTTTGATTAAACATATTTTTATATTATATTTTCGACTTATACTATCTATTTTTTGTTTATGGTTTTTGTTAATATCTTCAAAAACCTTATCATTTAACTCTATTTCTACTTGATTGTAAGAGGTATGTTCTTTAACTCTCATAACTTCTTTTTCTATTTCATCTATTAATCTATTTATAGATTTTATACTTTCTCCGTTTTTACAAGTATAGCAAGACTCAAGATAATAACTATCTATTGAATTTTTTTCTCTTCTTCTTGCTATTTCAACTAAACCTAACTTTGTAATTCCCATAACATTAGTTTTTCTTTTGTCCTTAGATGTTTCTTTGTTTAAGATATCAATAAGATTTTTCTTATACTCATTTTTTTGCATATCTATAAAATCTACAATTATAATTCCTGCCATATCTCTAATTCTTAAAAGTCTTGAAATTTCAAGTGCAGCTTCTAAATTAGTTTTATAAACAGTTTCTTCTAAATTAGAATTCCCTGTAAATTTTCCAGTATTAACATCTATAACTGTAAGAGCTTCTGTTTTATCTATAATTAAATAGCCTCCACTTTTTAACCATACTTTCCTACTCAAGCACTTATCTATTTGACTTTGCACAGAATATAAATCAAATACATCTTTATTATTTTCTAAAATCAACTTACTTTTATAATCTTTATTTATATTTAATAAAATAGATTTTAACTCTTCATACTTTTCTTTATTATTAACAATGATTTTTTCTACACTATCATTTACATTATCTTTTACATATTTAGATGCAAAATCTAAATCCTTATATAAAATTTTTGGTCCAATACCTAGTTTAAACTCTCTTAAAACATACTCATACTTATTTTTTAAATTTTCTATATCCTTTTCAAGTTCTTCTCTAGAGCAACCAACAGCTTCAGTTCTTATAATCCCTGTAAAATTTTTATCTATACCTTGAACAATTTTCTTTATCCTAAATCTCTCTTTTTCAGACTTTATCTTATTAGAAATAGTCAATCTCTCATTTGATGGAATAAAAACTAAATACCTACCTGCAAAACTAATTTCTGTATTAAGCTTAGCTCCCTTAGTTCCTATTGCTTCTTTATTAATCTGAACTAAAATATCTTGACCACACTTAATACTTTCATTACTTTTCATACTAAGATAAGCAAGTTTATCAGTTCCTATATCAACAAAATAAGCTTCTATCCCCTTTAATGCCTTTTTAACCACTCCTCTGTAAATATTAGAAACAGTTTTTATATTAGAACTATCCTCTATAAAAAGCTCACTTAATTTACCATCCTCTAAAACAGCTACTTTCTGAGAAGTTACTAGCGACTCTATAACAATACTTTTCAAAAAACTTCACTTCCTCTTCTCTTTCTCTATTTTTTTGATAATGTCCATAACTTTTATATATCAAAAGGCAAAGTTGTTTGTATGATTGTTGACGTAACACTTACGTACGTAGTACGTCGTGTGAAGGAAGCAATCCCGCAAACACCAAGCCGACCCCGATACCAGAAAAAGAGGTGGACATCCACCTCTTTCCTACATTGGAGTTACTAATTCTCCATCTTTAACTATATATAATTCTCTTCTTAATATATCAACATCTAAAGGATCTATATCTAAACCAAAAGCTTCTAACATCTTAGGTATAAATATATTAGTATTTAAGTTTGCTTTAGACCCAGTAGACATAGTAGCTTCTAAAGTTATAACTTTATCTTCAACATCTATAACATCAAAAGTCTTTATCATAGGTCTTATATCAACTTCTACTGTTTTTCCTTTTTTATTTTTCTTTGTTATTAATATTTGCTCTTGATTCATTAAATCTGATACTTTAGTTTTTATAAATTCCTTAGATAATTCTTTATCTACTTCTAAAGTAAACATGTATTCACCATATTCGATAGTAGATGCTAATGAAGGAACTTCTTTAGTTATTTCCTTAGCTTTTATAAACTCTATACCTTCTGGCATAGTAGCATTTATTTTAGTTAAAAATTCATCAGATGTTAAATCATCTTCTATCTCAACGTCTAAATACTCCCCTTGACTTTCTGTTCCAAGAGCTAGAGCATGTCCATAACTCATCTTAGGGTGGGGATTAAACCCTTGAGAATATGATAATTGTATTTCAGCTCTTCTAAAAGCTCTTTGTAATAATCTTTGTAAATCAAGATGTGATATATATATCATATCATTTTCTTTTTTAAACTTACATCTTATTATTTTACTCATTAGCACATTCCCCTTCCTATAGTATGTGTATTTATTCCACAACCATTACATTTATGTCTACAGTCAACAGTTATAGCATCTTGTTTTGACTTTTCATTTTCTCTTATTAAGAATTTTTTATTAACACCTACATCTAAATGATCCCATGGGAATACTTCTTCATAATCTCTTTCTCTATTTGCATAAAATGCTATATCAAGATTATTATTTTTCATAGCTTCTTCCCATATTTCTAATTTAAAGTGTTCAGCCCATCCATCAAACTTAGCTCCAGCTTTATATGCATCATATATAACCTTGCTTAGTTTTCTATCTCCTCTAGCTATAACAGCTTCCATTAAACTAGTTTTAGAATCATGGTAGTTATATTTTATATTTCCATTTTTTAATTTTTTAACTAAATATCTTTGTTTTTCTCTTACTTGTTCAGTAGTATCTTGTCCATGCCATTGGAATGGTGTAAATGGTTTAGGAACAAAAGTTGAAGTACTTACAGTTACTCCAAATGCTCTTCTTAACTTTCCACAATTAACATCTCTGTATATATCTATAACTTTATACGCAAGGTCAGCTATACCATCTAAATCATCATATGTCTCTGTTGGAAGTCCTATCATAAAGTATAACTTAACACTATTCCATCCCATTTCAAATGCTTTTCTTGTAGCATCTTCTAAGTTTTGTTCTGTTACACCTTTATTTATAACATCTCTCATTCTTTGAGTTCCTGCTTCTGGTGCAAATGTAAGACCTGACTTTCTCACTTGTTGTATTTTTTCAGCTATTTCCATAGAGAAGTTATCTAGTCTAAGTGATGGTAATGATATACCAATGTTTCTAGATGCATATTCTTCAACTAAGTAATCAGTAAGTTCTGATAACCCACTATAATCACTTGTACTTAGTGAAGAAAGTGATATTTCATCATACCCAGTATTCTTAACTAATTTTTCAAGTATCTCTTTTAATCTATCTAAACTTTTTTCTCTTATTGGTCTATATATCATACCTGCTTGACAGAATCTACAACCTCTTGTACATCCTCTAAATAATTCTAGCACTATTCTGTCATGAACAGTATCTATAAATGGAACTATTAATTTTTCTGGATATTCTACTAAATCCATATTCTTTATTATTCTCTTATGAGGATTAGCTGGTACTCCTTCTCTATTCGGTTTTACTTCTTTTATAGTACCATCTTCATTATAAGCTACATCATAAAACTTAGGTATATATACCCCCTCTATGCTAGCTATATCCATTAAAAACTCATCTCTTGTAGTTTTATTTTTCTTCCACTCTTTATATCTATTAATTACTTCTAGGTTAACTTCTTCACCTTCACCTAAAATAACTATATCAACAAAATCAGCTATTGGCTCTGGATTATATGCACATGGCCCTCCAACTAATATAAAAGGATCATCTAACTTTCTATCTTTTGCTAATATTTCAACTTTTGCTAAATCTAACATGTTTAATATGTTAGTATAAGATAATTCATATTGAAGTGTAAAAGCTAAAAAATCAAAATTAGTTATAGCTTCTCTTGATTCTAATGCAAATAAAGGAATATTGTTTTCGCGCATTTTTTCTTCCATATCTACATTAGGAGCATATACCCTTTCACAAAATACTTCTTCATCTTTATTTATAACATCATATAATATATGACTACCTAAATGACTCATACCTACCTCATAAAGATCAGGGAAACAATGAGCATATCTTATTAGGTTTTCATTTGATATATCTTTATGTATTGAATTAACTTCATTACCTAAATATCTAGCAGGTTTTTCAACCTTTTTTAGAATCCTTTTTAAGTCTACTTTTTTATTCATAAAAAACCTCCGTAAGTTTATTTCATTCTATAAACATAAATATTATTATACACGATATACTAAGATGTATCAAAATATAATTACCTATAATATTTGTAATTTGACAATTATTCTATTCAAAACGTTCGCATTTTTTGTTAATATAATAATTGAGGCAAAAAATTTAAAGAATTTTTAAACTTTTTTGTATACAAAATGTTTCAAAGTTTTATTTATGGGTATATTTTAAATATAATTATGTATTTATTAACCACGTTTTAGGAGGATTTTCTTATGAAAGAAGCTTTTGAAATTAAAAAAGATATTTATTGGACTGGTGTTATAGATAAAGACTTAAAAATCTTTGACATCATAATGGAAACTGAATTTGGTACAACTTATAATGCTTACTTTTTAGATGATGAAAAGAAAGTGTTATTTGATACTGTAAAACCAAATTTTAAAGATGAATTTATTGAAAAATTATCAAAATTAACAAACATAAAGGATTTAGATTATGTTGTTATACACCATACTGAACCAGATCATGCTGGAAGTTTAAAGTATATACTTGATATAAATCCAGATGTAGAAGTTATTTGTACTAATGCAGCTAAAATGTATTTAACAGAGCAAGTAAATAGACCTTTTAAATGTCATGTAATAAAAGATGGTGAAACTTTAAATATAGGTAAGAGAACTTTAAAATTCATATCTGCACCATTTTTACACTGGGCAGATACAATGTTTACTTATATAGAAGAAGACAAAACTTTATTAACTTGTGATGCTTTTGGATGTCACTTTGCAAGTGTTG
The DNA here is from genome assembly GCF_039521565.1 of Paraclostridium tenue. Taxonomy (NCBI): domain Bacteria; kingdom Bacillati; phylum Bacillota; class Clostridia; order Peptostreptococcales; family Peptostreptococcaceae; genus Paraclostridium; species Paraclostridium tenue. The sequence continues at coordinate 77,900 of NZ_BAAACP010000003.1, read as the reverse complement.
ATCCTGATGTAGTAGATAGTCAAGACTATTTAAAATCATCTAAACATTACTTTGATTGTATAGTTAAACCATTCTCTAAACATGTATTAAAAGCTGTAAATAAAGTTGTAGAATTAGGATTAGATTTTGATACTATATTAACTTCTCATGGTCCTATATTATCAAAAGATCCTATGGCTCAAGTTAAAAGATATGTAGATTGGTCTACTGAGACAGTTAATTCTACTAATCAAGATCAAGTAGCTATATTATTCTTATCAGCTTATACTAATACTAAAGTTATGGCTGAAAAAATCTATGATGGTATAGTATCTACTGGTGAATCTGCAGCTTTATATGATATAGAAAATATGGACTTAGCAGAACTTCACGATGTTATGGTTATGTCAAAAGGTATACTATTTGGTTCTCCAACAATAAATAGAACTATGGTTAAACCTATGTGGGATGCATTTTCTTTAATAGATCCTATGGCCAACCAAGGTAAGTTTGCTGGAGTATTTGGTTCTTATGGATGGAGTGGTGAAGGTATAACAATGGCTGAGATGCTTGTTAAGAGCATGGGATTCAAAATGCCTGTTGAAACACTTAAGAAAAAATTCTTCCCAAGTGATGAAACATTACAAGAATGCTTTGATTTCGGTGTAAAATTTGCTGAAGCAATTAAATAATATAAATAAAAAAGCTATCTCATTGAGATAGCTTTTTTATTTATATACGTTGAGTTTTAGTCTTTCTAATTTCCCTCCAAGAAAGTTCTCCTCTGTCTAATGCCTTAATAAAAATTTCTGCTGAAGCAAGATTTGTAGCAATAGGCACATGATATACATCACAAAGCCTAATCAATGCTTGTATGTCTGGTTCATGAGCTTGAGCTGTCATTGGATCTCTTAGAAAAATTACTAAGTCAATTTCTTGAGAAACGACTAAAGAGCCAATTTGTTGGTCTCCTCCAAGTGGTCCAGATGCCAATCTTTTGATTTTAAGTTTTGTTTCATCTTCAATTCTTTTTCCAGTAGTTCCAGTTGCATATAACCCATAGTTTTTAAGTATATGCTCATAGCCTATACAAAATCCAACCATAGTGTTTTTCATTTCATCATGTGCTATTAATGCTATATTCATTTAAGTCACCCCTAATATATTAGAAATTTATTTTCTTTCTTCTCATACCTACATTTAGAACTAATCCTAAGTTAGCTAATGATGTCATTAATGAACTTCCTCCATAACTAACAAAAGGAAGAGTTACTCCTGTAACTGGTATTGCAGCAACAGTCATTCCTATATTTTGTATAATTTGATATGCAAACATACTCATTACTCCAATTATAATCAAGGTTCCATAAAAATCTTTAGCTTCTCGTGCCATAGAAATCATTCTTATTAAAAATAATGCATAAAGAACCATTATAACAAACATTCCTACAAGCCCTAATTCTTCACCTATAACAGCAAATATAAAGTCACTGTCTTGAACAGGTAAGAAGTCATTTTGATTTTGTGTACCTTCATATAATCCTTTACCTGTTAGCCCACCTGATCCTATAGCTATCATAGATTGCATAACTTGATAGTTACCAGGTAATGAAACATCTTCTGGATTTAAAAATGCATCTATTCTTATTCTTTGGTGATTTGCCATAAGCATATACATCAAAGGCATAGCTACAACTATTACTATAATAGTATTTCTTATTATTTTATTGTTAAGACCTGCTGTAAATAACATTCCTCCTATTATACAACAAAATACTATTGCAGTACCTAAATCTGGTTGTATAAGTAATAATAATAATATAGGTGCTGCATATAACCCAAGTGGAATTAAATCCTTTATAGTATTTAATTTCCCCTTTTTTTCTTCAACTAACTTTGCATAACTTAGTATAAATGTTAATTTAACAAGTTCAGATGTTTGAAAATCAAGAGGCCCCAGGTTAAGCCAAGATCTAGCTCCACCCATATCTTTACCAAGTCCAGGTATCCACACTAGTAAAAGTAATATTATACTAACTATATATAATCCTTTATAATGCTTTCCTAAAAAATTGTAATCAAACAATAATATAACTATTACAAGTGCCATTCCTACAATAAAAGCCAGCCCTTGTTTAATTATTTGTAAATAACTACCCCCTGTAGTTGCATGAGTGGCACTACTTAATATCATAAGCCCAAAAGCAAATATGCATGTAACTATAGTTATAAGTTTCCAATCAAGTTCTTTTATCAATTTAAATTTCGATTTATAGTCAAACACTTCATCACCATCTTTCCTATTAAGGCCATCCCTAAGTCGTATAATTTTATATTAATACAAAAAGGGGCTTGGCTAATACGCCTCCCCCTTTTACCTACTTCTTTCTTTTATATTCTTTAATGGTATATTAGCAACTAATGCTGATACAGGACCATCTTCTTCATCACTTCTAGATTTAGCCATCTTTATTTCCAATCCGTCTTCTTCTATCTCAGCATAATTTGCAATAACTTTTAATATATCTGATTTAATCAGATCCAGAAGCTGTGGAGAACAGTCTATTCTATCATGTACTAAAACTAATTTTAGCCTTTCTTTAGCTACATTTTTGCTAGTTTTAGACTCATTAGAAAATATCTTAAACAAATCTAACATAAGTATATCCCCCTTTATTACTTAGCCATTCCAAACATCTTCTTAATCTTAGTTAATATATTAGTTTCATTTTCTATTTGCATTAGAGGTATATCTTCTCCAAGTATTCTCTTAGCAATGTTTTTATATGCTTGACCTGCATTTGATTTTGAATCTAATATAGCTGGCTCACCTTTATTCGTAGAAACAATTATACTTTCATCATCAGGAACTAAACCAATTAAATCTATAGCAAGTATTTCAACTATATCTTGCTTGTCCATCATATCTCCACGTTTAACCATTTCATTTCTAATTCTATTTATAACTAAACGTATATCTTTAACTTCATTAGCTTCTAGTAATCCTATTATCCTATCTGCATCTCTAACAGCAGATATTTCAGGATTAGTTACAACTATAGCTCTATCAGCTCCTGCTACAGCATTTTTAAATCCTTGTTCAATACCTGCAGGACAATCTATTATTATATAATCAAATGATTCTCTTAGTTTGTCACATAAATTTTTCATTTGTTCTACAGAAATTGCATTTTTATCTCTAGTTTGTGCTGCTGGTAATAAGTATAAATTGTCAAATCTTTTATCTTTTATTAGAGCTTGCTTTAATCTACAAGTTCCTTCTACAACATCAACAATATCATATACTATTCTATTTTCTAGTCCCATAACAACATCTAAATTTCTAAGACCTATATCTGCATCCACTACAACAGTTTTTTTATTTTCTAAACTTAAGGCCGTTCCTAAATTTGCTGTTGTTGTAGTTTTTCCAACTCCACCTTTTCCTGATGTTATAACTATAACTTCACTCATAGTACTACCCCCTCCTACTCAAAATTTATTTATTTTTTGGCAAATAATTTTCTATAACAATCATTTCATTACTTGCAAATGCTATTTCTGGATTTATATCATCACTTTTTATATATTCTTCATCCGGAGCTTCTGCTATGTAGTTAGCTATCTTTAAAACCATAGGATTTAAATTATTAGCAACTATATATGCATTCTTATTTCCTTTTGCTCCTGCATGTATAAACCCTTCTACCTTGCCCATAACAACTACATTGCCATATGAAACCACTTTAGCTCCAGGTTTTATATTTCCCATTACAACTACACTTCCTGTTGCCATAACCCGACAACCTGGTTTCATATCCGTCATAACAACTACATCCCCTTCAAACTCAACATTATCTCCAGAACGCATATTGTTTATATACTTAGTTTCATAAACTCCAAATGGTACTTGAATTTCTTCTTCTATAAATTCAATATCAAATCTAGAGGTTATGTCTTCTTTAAGTTGAAGTAATTGTATGTCGCTTAAATGATTATAATTTATAGAGTAAATTTTAGCTCCATTGAAAAAACCTACAGAGGATTCTATTTTATCTATTATACTTTGTCTTATTTCTTCAAAAGAAGCTTTTTTCTTTACATTTACAACTATGCCTCTTTTATTTCCTTTGAACTCTATTAGTTCTTCATTGGTTGCTGCTTTAAAAGACATTTTATACCTCCAAAGCTCTATCTCATTTTATATATTCTTCAAAAAAACTTCAAATCCTTTTATTTTTTTAGCTGTGATACAAAATTCATTTCATTATCTTCTTTTGATCTTACAGGTTCTGCTTCTTTATTTGAATCTTCAACTTGTTTTTTATTTTCTTTATCTTTTTCCTTATCTTTTGTTAATCCAAAATATTCACCCATTACTTCTCTTATAGGTAGTAAAGCAAGACTACTTGAGTTTCCTTGAGGTAAAACTGTAACTACAGCTATTTCTGGATCATTTGCTGGTGCAAATGCTGCTGCCCAAGCAAAAGATGCATAATCTTGTTTAAATCTATCTATATCTTCATCTTTTATCTTAGGATTTAACTCTTTAATTGCTTTTCTTAAATATCTAGCTTTTGCTTTTTCACTATTGTCTGGAACAAATTCTGCTTTATCTTTTTCATCTTTTCCAAATAGTTCTTTACTTTCTTTTTCTTTTTGTTCCTTTTCAAATTCTTTTTTAGCTTTTGCATCGTCTTCTTGTTTCATTTTATTAGCTAATTTCACAGCTTCATCTTTAGATACTCCATATGAACCTATATGGTCTAATAAGTATTTATACTCATCTGCAGTAGGTATTTTACCACTTTTTTCTGCAGTTCCTGTTTTTGCTGCAACCTCAATAGGGAAATTACCAAATATACTTTTACCTGTACCTTGAGTAGAAACAAGTCTCATACCTTTAGTTAAATCTTTAAGTTTTTCACTATTTTTAAATGGTATTTTTTCTACTTTATTTTCATCTATATCTATATTCATATAGTCACTAGATATAGTTTTATCTACTACAGATGCTTCTACTAAATTTCCTCCATTAGCTATAGCTGCAATATATCTAGCCATCTGAGCAGGAGTATAAGCATTCTCACCTTGTCCAATTGCTAAGTTGAATGTATCAGCATCAGTCCAGTTTCCAAAGTTAAAGTAATTAAATTTAGCTAAATCTGCAATTTCAGTAACTTTATCTTCTTTTACATGAAGCTTTTCTAATCTCTTCATAGTTTCTGTTCTTGATGGATTTTCTTTAGTCCAACTTACAATTTCATTTATTCTCTTTTTATACTCTTCTGGATCTTTTGCTTTAGTTATATCAGTAAATGCATCTCTCATAGCTTTATCTAAAGCTAATCTAAGGGAATTCTCAGTGTTTTTAAGTTTATCAGTTTGGTTAGGAACCTTTCCTTTACTTTCACCAATTTCCTTATCAAGACCTGTATTATCATTTAAACCAAATAATCTTGCATATTCTAATATATCTTTGGCACCAATCTTGACATTAGGATCATTCCCTCCTAACCAGTTTTTGCCTGTACCAATTGTATAGAAGTATATATTACAAGACTCTTGTAATGCTTTGTATAAATTAGTGTATCCATGGTTTCCTCTTCCGTGATGCCATACATAATCGGCAAAAGGTCTTTTTCCCATATAAATTACACCAGTATCATTTATTCCATAATTAGGATTTAGCCCATTATCTAAGGCTGCCATACCAGTTACCATTTTAAATGTAGAACCTGGCTGGAATGCTCCTTTTGTAACTAAGTTACTTAAAGGATTTGCCCCTAAAACATCATTAGGATTTTTAGGCTGTAATTTTTTATATTCCTCTGATGATATACCAGTTGCGAATAAGTTAGGATCATAGTCTGGATAACTAGACATTGCTAATATATCTCCTGTTTTAACATCTATAACAACTGTAGCTCCTGATTCCAAATTAGGTGCTGCCTTTCCTGATGCACTATAGTCTCCAAATTTACTTTTAAAAGTACCTCCACTTTTTCCTGCTTTGACTACTCTAGCTAGTGAATCATCTGATACTTTTTGTAAATCTTTATCTAAGCTAAGATATACAGTATCTCCTGAAACAGGTGCAGAAGATGCAAGTTCTTTACTTATTCTTCCTACTGAGTCTACCTCAACTTTTTTATATCCGTCTTTACCTTTTAATTTATCTTCATAAAATTTCTCTATACCCGTTTTTCCGACTACATCATTTTTAGTGTATCCACTTTCTCCATTTTCTTGCTTTTGGGCTAACTCTTGTTCTGATATTCTACCCATAGTTCCAAGTACATGTGATGCAAGATTCTTATCAGGGTAGTCCCTTACTGGTTCTACTGCTATAGATACCCCTGGTAATTGCATAGCCCTTTCTTCTATTTGAGATATGGTCTCTTGTGTTATATCTTTTGCTATAGTTACTGGTTTATATTGAACAAAACCTTGAGATTTAAGTAAGTCTCTTACAATCATTATACTTCTAGCATCATCATTAGATAAATTGCTAGGTATTTCATAATATTTTCTTATATCTTTAAAAGCATCTTTTGCATTAGTATTTATATTATCTATTTTATAAGATTTTAACCAGTCTTCTTTATTTCTTTGTTCTGTAAACTTCCAACCTTTTACTAAAATCGGAGGGTATATGCCTGCCGAATTTAACTTCTGTTGGATTTCATCTGGCTTTAAATCTCTAACAGATGCATCTATTTTATGATCTTCTATAGCCTTATCAACCATATAATAAAAGCTTTGCTTAGCATTGTAGTCTAGTGGAATTTTATTTTCCAATTTAAATTCCCTTATTTTTTTATCAAATGTATAAAAATATTTTCCATTTTCAACATATATAGGGAATTCATCTAAGTATTCTTCTTTATTTTTTTTCAATAAGTTTATTAATTCTAATGAAATTTCATTAGCTCTTGAGTTACCAGATTTAACTTTTTTCTCTATTCCATCCTTAGATATATGAACTGTAAAAGAGTTTCTATTTGTAGCTATAGTACGTCCATATCTATCTTTTATTTCACCTCTTGGTGCTTTTACAGGTATTTCTTTATATGTTTTATTTTTTGCTAATTCATTATAATGCTCATGTTTAAATGTTGTCATATAAGCAATTTTCAAAAAAATTGCACATAATGCTACTACTACTATAAGCTTGATTATATCAAGCCTATCAAACTTTTTTTTCTCCATTTAATCACCACTAATCTTTTTTTAGTTTAAGGATTGAATCCTTAAATACAAAATAAAAAATTAAACTTCCTATACTATTAACAAGTGGTATTGTGCAGATACCTTTTATAAAAATAGTTAAGATATCATATGTTTGATATACGCTTCCTAAAAGAATTATATTTACAATAGAATCTATTAAGCTTGCTATAAAAACTAAAGCAAAAATAGTTATATAACTATTTTTATATATCTTATCCTTTAGATTACTTATTCCATATGCTACTACAGCTAATACTAATGCATTAACTCCAAATAAACTACCCATAGCGATATCTTTAACAAAACCTAGTAGTATTGCTAAAATGCTTGCTTCTACATCCTCTAAATATAATGATATTATAGTTATATAGATAAGAAGAAGGTTAATGCTAACGCCTAAGAAATCTACATAGTTAGTTATACTTCCTTCTATTATAACTATTAAAACACCTATAAGAAAAAGTAATATTCTTTTCATTTGTAGTTCTCCTTTTAATTTATATTTCTTGGCTCAATAACTACAACATCATCAACGTCTTTGAAATTAACGTATGGCTTTACAACTACGTATTTTAGGCCTTTGTTTTTATCATCAACAACTTTTTCTATTTCTCCTATAGGTATTGACTTAGGATATATACCTAACCCAGATGTTACTAAAACATCACCAGGAAGCACATCATAAGAAGTTTTAAACATATATCCTTCTAATAAACCTTTTGCTTTATAATTTTCATCTTCATTTGCACCTTGGCTTATTACACCTTTAAATTCTTTATTTTTTAGTAATTGGAAACTAACTGATGATTTAGTGTCTAATAAAGATATTGCTTTACTGTAATGATTTGAAACCTCAGTAACAATTCCTACCAATCCTTTTCCATTCATCACAATACTATTTTTTTTAACACCTTCATCCTTTCCAGCCCCTATTACAAAAGATGTATACCAATTTCCATCATTTTTACTTACAACTTCAGTGCTAATCATAGTATCTTTATAATCTTCTTCTATAAATTTCAAAGATTTTTTTAGACTTTGCAATGATTGTGCACTTTGTGCGTCTTCTTTTAATTCAATTATTTCTTTTTTTAACTTTTCATTTTCTTTTTCTAATTGTTTTACTTTTTTGGCATTTTCCTTGAACTTAAATATATTTCCTGTACCTTCTTTTATAAATGTAAATCCATTATTTAAGCTGCCTTCTATTGAAGATATTGTATTTAAGACAAATCCATTTTTTGTAAAACTATCTTTTGAATATCTGCCGATTGACATTCCTACAATTCCAATTAAAGTGATAGCAACTCCTATAGTTGCTATCACTTTAACATTGTATTTTTTATTATTTTTTTTATTTTTACCTAGTTTCACCCTATCACCAACTTTAAATTATCTTCTTTCATTCATCATTAATACTTTTTCAAATATTTCTTGATCTTCTACAGACTTACCAGTACCTAATGCAACGCAGTCTAGTGGATTTTCAGCTATATGAACAGGCATTCCTGTATGTTCTTTTACTAGCTTATCAAGTCCTCTAAGTAAAGCTCCTCCTCCAGTTAACATTATTCCGTTTTCCATTATATCTGAAGCTAATTCTGGTGGAGTTTTTTCTAAAGTTGATTTTATTCCATCTACTATTGATGTTATAGGTTCTTTTAATGCTTCTCTAACTTGAGTTGATGATATATGCTCCGTTTTTGGAAGACCAGTTACTAAGTCTCTACCTCTTATTTGCATAGTTTCTTCTGCATCATCTTTAAAAGTAGATCCTATTTGTATTTTAACATCTTCCGCAGTTCTTTCACCTATCATTAAGTTATATTCTTTCTTTACATAACTAACTATAGATTCGTCAAACTCATCTCCACCTATTCTTATAGATTTAGCAGTAACTATACCACCTAAAGATATAACAGCTATTTCTGTTGTACCTCCACCTATATCAACAACCATATTTCCTTCTGGCTCTTCGACTCTAAGGTTAGCACCTATAGCTGCTGCCATTGGTTCTTCTATAAGATATGCATCTCTTGCTCCTGCTTGTCTAGCAGCTTCTTCTATAGCTCTTTTTTCAACTTCAGTTACTCCAAAAGGTACACATATAGCTATTCTTGGGCTAACAACACCTTTATTTGAAGCAGCTTTTTTTATAAAGTAGCTAAGCATTGCTTGAGTTACATCAAAATCAGCTATAACTCCATCTTTCATAGGTCTTATAGCAACTATATTACCTGGTGTTCTACCTATCATCTTCTTAGCTTCTTCACCTACTGCTAAAACAGACTTACTATCATCTCTTATTGCTACAACAGATGGTTCTCTAACCACTATACCTTGACCTTTTATATAAACTAATGTATTTGCTGTCCCTAAGTCTATTCCCATATCTTTAGACATTTTATTAAATCCAAATAACGACTTGAATCCTTTTTTTTCTTTTTTTTCTTTCTTTGCCATAATTTCAAGCTCCTTTCACATAAATCCATCAAATTATCATATTTTCCTTGAAACTGTAATAAAGCCCATCCCCTATTATTATATGGTCAATGACTTCAATACCAATTAATTCGCCACATTTTACTAATCTAGACGTTACATTTTTATCTTCATTAGATGGCTCTACATTTCCAGATGGATGGTTATGCATAAGAATAATCTTATTACTACTTCTTTTTATCGCTTCTCTAAATACTTCTCTTGGATGTACCACAGACATATTTAAAGTCCCTACTGATATATCTATGTCACAAATTATTTCATTTTTAGTATTCAAAAGAATTATCTTAAATATTTCTTTATTTAAATATCTGAGGCTATCCATGTAATATTTATATACATCCCATGGATTCGTGACTTTATATCTAATAGGTTTTGCACTTGATATTCTTATTCCAAGTTCTAGGGAAGCCTTTATTTGAGCTGCCTTAGAAATACCTATTCCATCTATTTCACATAACTCTTGTATAGTTATATCATTTAGCCATCTTATTCCTTGACTATCTTTATTAATTATATAATTTGCTAATTCTAAAACACTTTGCTTCTTAGTTCCTGTCCTTAAAATAATTGCCAATAACTCGGCATTAGATAAGCTTTTTTCTCCTTTAGTAAGCATTTTCTCTCTAGGTCGTTCTTCTAATGCCATCTCCTTTACACATAAACTTGATGACCTCATGAAATTAACCTCCTAAGCTTGATACAAAAGATTTATATTGAAATTTTCTTTAAGAATATCACTTAACTTAGATATAGGCAATCCTACTATATTAAAGTAATCTCCCTTTATTTCTTCTACCAATAAAGCTCCATATCCCTGTATTCCGTATGCACCAGCTTTATCTAAACACTCTCCAGTATTTATGTAGTCTTTTATATCTTGCTCAGTTAAATTTTTAAATTTAACATCACTTACAGCATAGTCTAGAATTTTTTTATTTTTTTCCAAATGCACTATGCTAATTCCTGTTATTACTTGATGTTTTCTATTAGATAATTTGCTTAACATATTAAAAGCTTCTTTCTCATTTTTAGGCTTTCCTAATATTTCATTATCTAAAACGACAATAGTGTCTGCTCCAATAACTAAATCTTTAGTGTTATTAGTAGCAACATCCATACACTTTTCAAATGCTAGCCTTAATACTAGTTGTGTAGGCTCCTCAAAATCAAATATTTTTTCATCTATATCGCTAGTTATAACCGAAAATTTAACCTTTGTATTAGCTAGAATTTCTCTTCTTCTAGGCGATCCTGATGCCAATATTATACTCATTAATTCACCTCTTTTTTAATACTTAATTAGTTTATCACTATATTGTAAAAAATTCAATGTTAATGTCGAACGTTTTTGTTACACTCCGGTTACAATTTTTACTTTTTTACCAAAATAAAGAAGATATGGAAAAACTCCATATCTCTATGATATCCACATTATAAAATTTTAATAGCTTTTTTAGGACATTTTTGAACACAAGCATGGCATCCTACACACTTACTTTCATCTACTTTATGCTTTTCTTTTAATTCCCCTTTTATTGCATCAAATTTACATTGTTTCTTGCATATAGTACATCCTACACACTTATCTTTTTCTATCTGAACTTTTTTTCTTTTACTCAAGTCTCCTTTTATAGCTTTTGTCGGACATTTTTCTACACAAACCATACATTGTACACATTTACTGTAATCTATTCTTGCTAATTTATCTTCTATTATTATAGCATCAAATGGACATGACTTAGCACATATACCACATCCTATACATCCTACACTACATTTTTCCTTTACACTCTTTCCAAAGTCTTTGCTATTACACTCTACTATTACTTGATTTTTAACTGGCTTTTCATGTATCAATCCTTTTGGGCAAACTTCAATACATTTTCCGCAAAGAACACATTTTTCTTCATCTATAACAGCTACTCCATCTATTATTTTTATAGCATCAAATTTACAAACGTTAACACAAGTACCAAGTCCTAGACATCCATATTTACAAGATTTAGCTCCTCCATTTAATGCATTAGCAGCTTTACAATCTAACATTCCTTCATATGTATATTTATCCTTAGAAACGTCACAACTACCTTTACAAATAACATTTGCTACTTTTCGTTCTCCTACTTCTGAATTCACTCCCATTATTTCACCTATCTTTGATGCACAATCACTTCCCCCAACAGGACATCCATTTACAGAAGCTTTTCCTTCTACTATTGCACTTGCTAATCCTCCACAACCTGGGAATCCACATCCCCCACAGTTTGCTCCTGGCAATACCTCAAGTATTTTTTCTACTCTTTCATCTACTTCTACAGCAAACTTTTTAGATGCATATGCAAGTATAGCTCCAAAGATTAGACCCATTACACCTAAAACCAAAATTGAATTAATTATAGCCAATTACTTCGCCCCCCTAACTTATAATTTTATAAGTCCTGCAAACCCTAAGAATGCTATAGACATTAAACTTGCTGATATTAAAGTTATAGGAAATCCTTTAAATGTTTCAGGTATATCTGCTAATTCTAATCTCTCTCTTATACCCGCAAATAAAACTATAGCTAAAGTAAATCCTACTCCTGCTCCGAATCCATTTACCATTGTCTCAACTAAATTATACCCATTTTGAACATTAACTAAAGCTATACCTAAAACTGCACAGTTTGTAGTTATTAGTGGTAAAAATACACCTAAAGCTTGATATAAAGATGGACTCATCTTTTGTATAACCATTTCGACAAATTGAACTATAGATGCTATTACTAATATAAAAGCTATAGTTTGTAAAAATTGATTATTAGTTATTTCTAATATTCTTTGAACAAAGTAAGTTATAAATGATGCTAATGTTAAAACAAACGTAACTGCAACCCCCATACCCACTGCTGTATCTACTTTTTTAGAAACACCTAGGAATGGACATATTCCTAAGAATTGAGATGTTATAACATTGTTAACTAATACAACACTTAAAAATAAAAGTATTAAATTCATATATCTCCCTCCTAATTAGCTCTTTTAGCTTTTAATTTATTAAATCCTGCAAGTAAAAATCCTAATGTTAGGAAAGCTCCTGGAGGTAATATAAATAATAAAGCTGGTTGGAAAGATGACCCAAATAAAGCAAATCCGAATAAACTTCCATTACCAAGTATTTCTCTTATAGCCCCTAATACAGTTAAAGATAGTGCAAACCCAAGGCCCATACCAATTCCATCAACTGCAGCCTCTATTGGTTTATTTTTAGATGCAAAGCTTTCTGCACGTGCTAATATTAAACAGTTAACCACTATTAAAGGTATAAATAAACCTAATGCTTTATCAAGTGCTGGTATATAAGCTTTTAAAAGCATACCTACCATAGTAACAAATGTTGCTATTACTACTATAAATGCTGGTATTCTTATCTTAGATGGTATAATTTTTCTCATCATAGATATTACTATATTTGAACATATCAAAACTATCGTAGTTGAAAGACCCATTCCTAATCCATTTATAGCTGATGTTGTTACAGCTAGAGTTGGACACATACCAATTACTTGAACAAGTGTTGGGTTTTCATCTACTAATCCATTTTTAATTATTTTTCCTAAACCCATTTTCTATGCCCCCGTTCCATTAGTTATTTTTTTAAATAAGTCTATAGCAGAGTTAACTCCTTCTACAACTGATTTAGATGTTATAGTAGCCCCCGAAACAGCTTGAACTTCATTATCTTTACTAGCTTTTTCTTGTACTAAAGATATTTCACTAGCCTTTTTATTTTCTATTTGATGTTTTAATCCTGTGTCAAAAGTAGATGCTAAATATTCATTATTTCTAGTTTTTTCACCTAGTTCTACACCTTTTATTGTTCCATCTAGAGTTATTCCAACTAAAACTTCTGTCTTAGAATCATATCCATCTGGTTCTGTTTCAAATATATATCCAATTTTATCTTTTCCGTCTAATACTTCATATACAGATACTACTATACCTTCTGATTTATCTTTTATTTTCTTAAATTGTGCATTATCAAATATTTTGACCATAGGATCTTTTTCAAGAGATTGAACTTCTTTATTTTGTGAATTGTTTAATAATTGTTCTTTATACAAATTAATAGCTGCATTTACTCCAGAAGTAACAGCATTAGACGTTATTGTAGCTCCAGATATAGCAGCTATATCATTATCATTACTTGCACTTCCTTTTACAACTATTAAAGGTTTTTCTGTACTCTTTCCATTAAATTGATCTTTAAATGTTGGTTCTGAAGCCTTAGATCCAAGACCTGGAGTCTCTGAATGATTCCCAACTTTTACTCCTGTAATTTTTCCATCTTGAGATATACCTATCATAACTTCTACTTTTCCTCCATACCCCTTAGGAACAGTTTTAATAGTATAACCAACTACTTCATCACCTTTTAATCCCTCATATACTTCCTCTACTAAGTTAGCTTTAACATTATCTAATTGCTTAAACTCTTCAGCTTCTTTAAGCACTTCTTTTCTTGATTCATTATTTGCTTGTATATTTCTTTCTTTTATAACCGGCTCAGTTATATTATTAGTTACACTTAATAATAAAGCTGCTACAGCACATATTAAAAATAATATACTCCCTAATTTGAATATATCTTTCATTTATTTCTCCACCTCCCCAAATACTTTAGTTTTTGTGTATTTATCTATAAGAGGTGTCATTACATTTACAAATAATATAGAATAAGATACTCCTTCTGGATATCCTCCATAAAGTCTTATAACTGTTGTTATAACACCAGCTATAATAGCATATATAATTTGGCCTTTTTTAGTCATAGGTGATGTAGTATAATCTGTTAACATGAAAAATGCCCCTAACATAAGTCCTCCTGCTACCATTTGGTACATAGCAAATTCAATATTAAATCCACCTAATATAAACATTAATACTGCTACAGTCCCTATATAAAATACAGGTATAACGTAATTTATTATACCTTTATACATTAAATATAATCCGCCTAGTATAAGGAGTATCGCTGAAGTCTCACCTATGGTACCACCTATATTACCAATAAACATATCAAATAATCCTGTTCCACTATCAGTTAAAGTTTGTATACCTTGTGGTCCTGCCTTTAAAAAAGATAGTGGTGTAGCTGTAGTTACAGCATCTATACTTCCTGAACTAACCCAATTTACACCAGTTTTTGTCCAAGCAGTCATAGCTACTGGAAATGATGCTAATAAAAATGCCCTAGCTGCTAAAGCAGGGTTTACAAAGTTATTACCAATTCCCCCAAACACCATCTTTACTACTATTATTGCAAATGCCGCACCTGCTAAACACATCCACCAAGGAAGAGATGCTGGTACATTAAATGCAAGTAATAGTCCTGTTACAACTGCTGAAAAATCATCTATTGCCGATTCTTTTTTGCTTAGCTTTTGATATAACCACTCAAATCCTACTGATCCTAATATACACCAAAACATTACATTTATAGCACTTAGTCTAAAAAAGTATATCCCTGCTAATGCAGCTGGCAAAAGAGCTATTATGACTTGCTTCATTATATATGATGTATCTTCATTACTTCTCACATGTGGAGAAGATGACACTATTAGTTTGTTATCCATCATATTTCCCCCTAACTTATTTACTCATTGATTGTTTTCTTTTTAATGAAATTATTTCTTTTTTAGCTACCCTAATTGATTGAAGTAGAGGTCTTCTTGCTGGGCAAATAAATGAACAAGATCCACACTCTATACAATCTAATGCTTTATACTTTTCAGATGATTCATAATCACCTTTTATACTATATGCACTTATGTACAATGGTTGTAAAAATGCTGGACATACATCTAGACATTTCCCACATCTTAAACAATTTTTAGGTTTAGGAGTTCTTGCTTCGATTTTATCTAGACATAATATTCCTGATGTGCCTTTATTTGTAGGTATGTTTATTGTATGCTGAGCTATTCCCATCATAGGTCCACCCATTATAACTTTTCCTAGTTCTTTCTCTTTATTAAATCCACCACACTGATCTATAATTTCTGAGAAAAGTGTTCCCACTTTAGTTACAAGATTTTTTGGTTCTTGTATACAACTTCCAGTTATAGTTGTTATCCTTTCTATAAGTGGCATGCCTGTTTTTATAGTTTTAGCTATCTGAGCAGCCGTTCCCACATTATTAACTACAGCTCCTGCATCCATCGGTAAACCCCCTGATGGAACTTCCCTTTTTGTACATGCATAAATAAGTTGCTTCTCTGCACCCTGGGGATATTTAACCTCAAGTTCTACAACTTCTATATCATTATAATCTTTAGTTATTTTTGATATCGCATCTATAGCATCTGGCTTATTTACCTCTATGCCAATATAACCTTTTCTCACACCTAGTGCTTTCATAAGGACTCTTAATCCAAATACAACATCTTCTGGATTTTCAACCATTAACCTATGGTCTGCTGTTAAATATGGTTCACATTCTGCGCCATTTAATATTACAAAATCTATTTTCTTGTCTGGTGGCGGAGATATTTTTACATGCGTTGGAAATGTTGCTCCTCCCATACCAACGATTCCTGCTTCTTTAATAATTTCTACTATTTCTTCTTTTTCTAGGTCATCTAAACTCCCTTTTGGTTTAACGCTTTCATGAATAGAGTTTTGGAAATCATTTTCCACAACTACACACGTACTTATTCCTCCAGGTACCTCTACATCTTTTATAGAGATTACTTTTCCAGATATAGATGAGTGAATATTTGCAGATACAAACCCTTGCATCTGACCAATCTTTTCCCCTACTTTCACTTCATCTCCTACGTTTACTATAGGTTTAGCTGGAGCACCTATATGCTGTTGCATAGAAATATATACGACTTTAGGATCATTAGCTTTTTCTAATGCCTTATTATTTGTATACTCTTTTCTATACGGAGGATGTATCCCTCCTTTGAAGGTTAAGAGCTTCATTATTTTACCCCCTTATAACTTAATTTAAACTTTTTTCTAATATAAGTATACTATAACAATTGTAAAATATTAACTATCGTTAAAAAAATATCTTATTTTAAAACAAATTCCAACTTTTTGTGACTTATTTTTTAATTATGTAAAAATAAAAAAGTTGTTAAATAACAACTTTTTAAATAGTTTTTATAGAATTAACAAAACTATAATATTCTTGCATAGATGACATAAATAAGCTTTTACTTATATAGTATTGATCTTTTTCTACATTTTTTAAACTTTCATTTGATTTATCTCTTACTGATTTTATATACACAGTTAAGTTTTCCTTAAATCCTTTCATGCCTTTATAATCTATTTTCTTTGTATGTTTTTCAAGTTTTCCTAAAACCTCTAATTTATTTTTTATTATATTTTTATAATTTGCTTTATTTATATCACTTTCACTTTTATCCCAAAAACTTGATTCTTCTTTAAAGTTATTTATTAATTCATTTAAATCATTACATATATCTTCTACATATGCATATTTTTCTGTATATTCTAAACTTAATAATGGAACTTCTAATTTACTTATAAATGCATCTGAGAAATCTTTTTTTATATTCTCTAATTGTTTTCTACTTTCTTCTTCTTTAAATGATATGGAGGTTTGAACTTTTTTTACATTATCTATATCTACAATTGAAAAAGGAATTTTTAGTTCATTTAGTTTATCTTTTATTTTATTTAGTTCTTCTTTATTATCTATTGCTGCTATTTGAATTGAGTACATATCCCAGTTTGACACAGTAGCTAATTTAGAATTTTCGCTTTTAACTGCCGATGCAGTTTCTTTACTTTTGTTTTCATCAGATTTATCTATTAAATCATTATAAGAAAACTCTTGAATTTTTGATTCTTTTTTATCAAAGAAATTTAAGTTATTTATTTTTTCAGATAAACTAAAATCTTTAGATTTTATGAACATAACTCCCCCGGCTATACCAACTATAACTAGTCCTAAAGTAAATCCCTTAGCCACATTATTTCTTCTTTTATTAATACCTCTATATATATTTCTTCTTTTATTCATTAGTTTGTCCCCCCATATAAATATATTTACTAAATATATATTCATTTAAAATATATTTATTCCTATATTTTCAATTTGGCTACTATCGGAAAATGATCTGACATATTTTTTATTAAAACATCGTAATAGTCAATTTCAATATCTGGCGAAACAAGCATATAGTCAATTCTATCAAGTGACGTTGCATATGTTAATACATTGTCTTTGTTAAATTGTAGTGCAACATCTTTAAATACTTCTTTATTTATTTTAATATTACTTTGATTAAAATCTCCTGTAACTATATATGGACTATCTAAAGTTTTTACAAATTGTTCTACTTCATCTAATTGCTTTTCTCTTTCTTTTTCACTCAACCCCAAATGTAAATTTATAATATTTAACTTTCTTCCAAATCCAAGTCTTACTACTGTATGTAACATTCCTCTTTGTTCTGTCTGACTGCTAAGATATATATGATCTTGACTTATTATTTTATATTTAGAGTATGTTGCAAGTCCATAATTTGACCCTAGTTTTACTACATTTGCTCCAAAATGTGAATACATTTCTAAATCTTCTTTTAAACTACTTACTTGAAATCCTGCTTTTGCTGACTCATTAACTTCTTGTAAACATATTATATCTGCATTTTCTATTCTTAAAAAATCGATTATATCAAATAAGCTAGGAAACATATCTTCATTTAATCCACTATGTATATTATAACTAACTACCTTTACTTCTTTTTTAGGAGTAAATTTATCTATTTCAAAAAAGCAGCTTGCTATAATGATAATAATTATTATTAATATAACTCCTACCTTTTTTAACACTTTATAATCATCTCCTGACTTATCAAAATCTAGTGATTTACTGTCGAAAAAATTAAGACGCTAAATTCTAGCGCCTTAATGTTTAATTTTACTTAGTTTATCCTTAATTATGCAGTTTATAACTTTTTTTCTAATATCTTCTGCACCTTCTCCTTCATTAGTTTCTATATTTAGTATTCTTGCAATAGACTCCATATCATTTCTAGCTCTAGATCTATACTCTTCAATTAAGTGTTTTTTTATATTCTCAGGTTCAAGTACATAATCATTATCATCTTTAAAGTAATATACATACTTTTTATTATAATAATCTTTATTTAAATATATATGATTTGCAATTTGTTTTAATATTGATTTGTATGATTGTTTTTTATAAACTTCTAGATTTAAATATTTAGCAAATTTTATAAGTTCTAATTTGGATTTAAATATCTCTTCATTTTTTATTAACTTTCCTATATCATTAAAACTTTCTTGATATGATCCTTTTTTTATAATCTTCTTATATCTTTGTATATCTAATGATTCTTCATTAAATTCATTTAAGCTATCATCTATGACTGAATTTACTTTGCCTTCAATATATCTCATTGCACCTTTATTAGATGCAGATCTTTGAAGTTCTTCTTGGGTCATATCAAGTATAATTTTTCTTAAATCTTCATTATACTCTCTAGATTCCATGATATCCCCCCTTTAGTTACTTTTATTATATTCTTTGAATATATAAAAGTGACTTCATATGAGGTTTTAATATAAAGATTGTAAAACCTCATATTTAATATTATGTTTTAATTTTATGTTATATTATTTTTTATTAAAATTTCTTTCTTAATTATTTTTATAAATTACGTATATATTTTCTAATTTAGCAAATACTATAAATGTAAATCAAACATACTCAATCTCCCCATTTTAGACTTCTATTATTTCCCCCAATAGAAGTCTTTTTTTTATTTTTATATTTTATAAATTTAAAAAGATTATTGTGCTAAAATATTAGTAGAGACGAGATTATACTAAACAGGAGGGGAAATCATGAATATAAATATTATAGGTGTACCTACTTTTTATGGATGTGATAAGTTAGGACCTCAACTTGGTCCAGACAAACTGCGTGAAAAAGGGCTAGTTTCTAAAATCAAACAATACAAGCACAATGTATTTGATATTGGTAACATATACGTAAAAGAAGTTAATGAAAATGAAAAATTAACTTCAAATCCTGATATGAAATACTTCGAAACATTAGTTGAAATAAATAACAACCTTGCACATGTAGTTAATTGCTCTTTAGCTTCTAACTGCTTTCCACTAATAATTGGTGGAGATCATTCCATCGCTCTTGGAAGTATTTCTGGTGTTAGTAAATTTTTTAATAAAAAATTTGCTATAGTATGGTTTGATGCACATGGTGATATTAATACATTTGAAACATCTGAATCAAAAAATGTTCACGGGATGCCATTAGCTTCTTTAATGGGATATGGACATAATAAACTTAAAGATTTATATTATAAAGATACAAAAGTTAAGGAAAATAATGTATATCATATAGGTGGACGTGATATAGACTTTGGAGAAAAAGAGTTTATCAAAAACACTGATATGAATATGTATTATCCTCAAGATTTATCTAAAAAAGGCCTAGACACAATAATAAATGATATTTTAGATAGTATACATAGTAAAGATATAAATGCTATTCACATAAGCTTTGACTTAGACTTTATTGACTCTAAATTTGTTCCTGGAACAGGTACCAGGGTTGATAATGGACTTACTGTTAATGAATCAAAATATTTACTATCTGAGTTAGCTAAATCTGGTTTAGTAAAATCTATGGATTTAGTTGAGCTTAATCCTATGTTGGATATAAATGATACCACTACTGATATAGCAATGGATTTAATAGATACTATATTTAAAAATTTGAAATAAATAAAAATACCAGTAAAATTACTGGTATTTTTATTTATTATTCTATTCCTTTTAATTCATATCCTAAATCTTCTACAACTTCTTTTATCATATCTTTTGATACAGTTTCATCAATTTCAACTAAAGCATACTTACCTTCTAAACTAACTTCTACTACATTTACCCCTTGTATATCTTCTTGAAGTGCTTCCTTTAAATGTCTTACACAATTCATGCAAGTCATACCATCTACTAATAATTTTTTTCTCATAATATTACCACCTTTTGTTTATTATTTTTCTAAATTCAAATGATAAATACCTTCATATATATCAAAATCATTAGGTTTTAAATTACCTTCTACTCTTTTATTTGTTACTAGATAATTATCAGTTATAGCTAAACTTATAAAAGCTACTTTATCTCTAGTATATTTTTGAATAGATTTATATATAGATTTAGTATTATCTACATTATTTGAATTTCTTAAAGAATTTAGATATCCTGTTAATTTTTCATCTGTATATCCACTATAATTAATTACATCTGTTGCATCAGGTATAGGCGATAATTCCCATCCAATTAATGCTAAATCATACTCTTTTTTATCAAGTGCACTTGATAATTCATTTCCCTCAAGTTCAACTATTGTAGATTTTATGCCTATATCGTTTAAATTTTCTTTTATCATATAAGCTGATTTTACTCTTTCCCTGTTTTCTTTATTTACAAGAATTTTTAAATTTAATCTTTCAATTTCTTCTTTTATTTTATTTTTCTTTTCATTTTCTTTTTGTTCTTTATCTATTTTTTCTTCTTTTTTATCTGTGTTTTCTTTGTTATCTTTTTTATTTTGTTTTTTATTAGTTTCCTCTTTTTTATCAACCGATTTTGTATCAACTATATTATTTAGTTTATCAATATCAATTTTACTTAAACATTCTTTTGACTTTTTAATACTATAATCTAATGATTTTATACTATCGTCATAATACTTTGATTTTGAATGTAGTGGAAAATTAACCATAGATGCTTTACCTAGATATGATTCTTTTAAAATTTTATTTCTATCTATAGCGTGTGCAATTGCTTTTCTAAAGTTAATATCATTCATAATATTATTTCCATAATTAAATACTATGTATTCATAACCTCTACCTTCATAATTTGTTATTTTAAACTGTTTTGCTTGGAATTGACTTAAATCACTTAATGATACTTTAGTTATATCACTTGATAATGCTAAAGTCATAGCTACTTGAGCTTCTTCATCTGGTACTATTATTACATTTATTTCTTTTTTAGCATCCTTTATTTTGTCTTTATCATAATAATCTTCATTAAGAGTAAGTATCATATTAGATCTATCATCAAATTTTGCAATTTTATACGGCCCTGTTCCATCCATGTTTTTTTTATAATCATTTAATTCATTATTATTTAGTCCACTTAACTGTTTTTCACTAACTATAGGGAATATTAAAGTATCTATTGAAAAAGCATATGGCTGTTGAAGGTTTATTTTTAAATTTTTACTATCAATAGTAGATACTGATGTTATATTCTCAACTAAAGGTTTATATGGACTAGTTTCTGATCTTTTTATTAAGTTTACAGTAAATTCAACATCTTCAGATGTTAAAGGTTTTTTATCATGCCACTTAGCATCCTTTAACTTTATATCTATACTTTTGCCATCTGACGATATTGAATAACTATCTACTAATTGCGGCACCACATTATAATCACTATCTATAGTAAATAAACTATCATAAACTAAATCCATTATATATCCAACCGATTGTTCATTATTATTTATAGGATTTATAGTCTTAGGGTTTACCATTGATAAATGTATATATTCTGAATTATTAGATGTAGTATCATATTTTTGTGAATTTTTATCTTTATTACTATCTTTATTACATCCTGAAATAGCCAGTATCATAATCATAATAATTGTTAATACCTTAATTTTTTTCATTTGATTCTTCCTCTCTATATAATGCCTTGTAAATTAAGTAGTTTTCTTTTACTTTTTTTAAATAATTTTTAGTTTCATTAAATGGTATGTTGTGTAATTTATTACCATCATGACTATACTCTGTATTATTTAACCACTTATTTACATTACCTGAACCTCCATTGTAGGCTGCTATAACCAATTCTAGGTCATCAAACTCCTTATATAACTTACTTAAATACCAACAACCTATTTTTATATTTGTTTGTGGGTCAAATATATCAACTTTTTCTAAATTTAACTCATCTTTTGCCCATTTTTGTGTCATATCACTTATTTGCATCAAACCTTTAGCTTTCCTTCTAGATACGGCCTTTTTATTGAATTTACTTTCTACTTTCATTATACTGTAAACTAGATTTTCATCAATATCAAATTCTTTAGAATAAGTCTGAACATATTCCTTATAAAATCTTGGATGTAATAATTTTAATACAAATTTTTTTTCAATACATACCCATCCTAAAACTAATAACAAAAAGACTATAAATATAATTATAAATCTTTTTTTATTCACACCAATTCTCCTTTATATATGTTATTAGTTTATTAGCCTTATATTTTAAATCATTCATATCCCCAGAATTATCTATTATATAATCTCCAAACTTTAATTTTTCACCTTGACTCATCTGAGATTTAATACGACTTATGGCTTCTTCTCTTGTAAAATTATCTCTACTTATAATTCTTTCTATTTGTATTTTCTCATCACAAGTTATAACTATTAGTTTGTCAACTAAATCTAGAAAATTCACTTCTATTAATAAAGCTGCGTCAACTATTACTATATTTCTATTATTAGCTTTTATATCCTCTATCCTCTTTTTTATTTCTTTTTTTATAGCAGGATGAGTTATATTGTTTAGTTTTATCAACTTTTCATCATTAGTAAATACAATTGATCCTAATTTTTTTCGATCTAAAGTCCCATTTTCTCTTTTTACTTGTTCTCCAAAACTATTAAATATCTCAGTTAATATTGATTTATTATCCATTATTTCTCTAGATATAATATCAGCATCAATTACATCTATAGAATTTTGTCTTAATATTTTTGATAAACTACTTTTTCCACATCCAATATTTCCAGTTAGACCTATTACTAACATTTTACCACCTACTTTGTTTCATACCAAGAATCTCCAACATTTAAGTCTACATCTAAATTAACATCCATAGATACAGCATGTTCCATTTCTTCTTTAACAATTCTTGATACTATTTCTAATTCATCTTCATAGCATTCTATTATAAGCTCATCATGTACTTGAAGTATTAATTTTGATTTTAAATTCTTTTCCTCTAATTTTTTATATACATTAACCATAGCTATTTTAATTATATCTGCTGCACTACCTTGTATAGGAGCATTCATAGCTAATCTTTTACCTAAATTTCTAACTACTACATTTCCAGAATTTATTTCAGGTATATATCTTCTTCTATTTAATATAGTTTTTACATATCCATCTTTTTTAGCTTCTTCTATAGTATTGTCCATGTATGTTTTTATATCTTCATAAGTATTTAAATAGCTATCTATATACATTTTAGCTTCTTTCACTGGTATATGAAGATTTTGAGATAAACCAAAATCACTTATACCATACACTATCCCAAAGTTTACTGCTTTTGCAGCACTTCTTTTTTCACTTGTTACATCTTTTATGTCAATACCAAAAACTTGAGACGCTGTTTTTGTATGTATATCAACATTATGATTAAATGCATCTATCATATGCTCATCTTGACTCATATGAGCTAATACTCTTAACTCTATTTGAGAGTAATCTGCATCAACAAACTTACACCCATTATCTGCTATAAATACTTTTCTTATATTTCTACCTAACTCTAATCTTACTGGTATGTTTTGAAGATTAGGTTCTGTAGATGATATTCTACCTGTTGTTGTTATAGTTTGATTAAATGAAGAATGTATCCTTTTACTTATAGGGTTTATTATATTTATTAATCCATCTATATAAGTAGATTTTAATTTTACAATTTGTCTATATTCAGTTATTTTATCTATTATCTCATGTTTATCTCTTAATTTTTCTAGTACTTCAGCATTAGTTGAATAACCAGTTTTAGTTTTCTTTATAACTGGTAATTCCAACTTCTCAAATAATATAACTCCTAATTGCTTAGGTGAGTTAATATTAAATTTCTCACCTGCAAGTTCATATATTTCTTGTTCTAATTTATCTATAGATAATTTAAATTCTTCGCCTAATTCTATTAGCTTATCTTTATCTACCATTATTCCTTCATATTCCATATACCCTAAAACTTCAACTAAAGGCATTTCTACATGATAGAATAAACCATCCATATCCATATCATTTAATTTTTCTTCCATTTTAGAAACTACGTTTTCAACAAGGTTAATTATACTTCCTATGTGATTGTTTAATTCCTCTTTATCTAAATCTTCATATTTTTTAGCCTTTACACCTTTTCCTAATAGTTCTTCCATAGATTTTATTTTTTCCCCAAAATAATTCATAGCTATAGAATCATATGTATAATTAGAACTACTTGAATCTATAAGGTATTCAGCTATAGATATATCAAAATACATATTATTTAAAGATATATCATATGGTCTTAATGATATATAATCTGCTTTTAAGTCATATCCATATTTTCTTATATCTTCGTCTATTAATATATTTTTTACTTCATCTATCTGATTTTCATTTATGTAGTATATATCTTCTCCGTTTACACTTAAGTAAATAGACATTATATTTTTTTCAAGTATATTACCAGATTTCTTAACTGTCTTTAAAATCAATTTACCTTTACTTTTTACTTCTTCAATAAATTTAGATATATCTTCAATATGTTCTACATTTATTTTTAATTCTTTAGGTTCTCCATCTTCTTGTGAATTTTCTCCTATTCTTGCTATTAAACTATTAAAACCTAGTTCATTAAAAACTTGAATTAATTTAGATTTGTCATAATCTCCAAATATTAACTCATCTAAATTAACTTCTATAGGAACATCTCTAATAATAGTTGCTAACCTTTTACTCATTATTGCCAGTTCTTTATTTTCTTGAAGTTTTTTCTTTTGACTACCTTTTATACTATCTATATTTTCGATTATATTCTCAATACTCCCAAATTCTTTTATAAGTTTTATACCTGTTACTTCTCCAATTCCAGGTACCCCAGGTATATTATCTGACTTATCTCCCATAAGTCCTTTTAAATCAATAAATTGAGTCGGAGTCATTTGATATTTTTTCATGACTTCATCAAAGTCATATTCTTCTACTTCTCCTACACCTTTTTTTGTTATAAGAGTTGTTGTAGTGTTTGAAGCTAATTGTATGGCATCTTTATCTCCTGTAACTATATATACTTTATATCCTTCTTTTTCTGCTTTTAATGATACTGTCCCAATTATATCATCAGCTTCATAACCTTCTAATTCTAATCTATTTATATTAAAAGCATCCAATAAATTTTTTAATGGTTCTAATTGTTCTCTTAATTCATCTGGCATCTTCTTTCTACCAGCTTTATATTCTTTATATTCTAAATGTCTAAAAGTTGGAGCTTTTTTATCAAATGCAACACTTATATGAGTAGGTTTGTAGACTTCTATTATCTTAAATAACATAGTCGTAAATCCATATATGGCATTTGTATGTAAACCTTGTTTGTTAGTCAAATCAGGTAATGCATAAAAAGCTCTATTAACTATTGAGTTTCCATCTATTATAACTAAAGTTTTATCCAAGTTTATCACTCCTAATTATTTATCCTTTGTATTATTGACAATTTGTATTATATTTAATATTACCATATTATTTAAAGTATATTAAGAGAAAATATATTGCGAAACATTTTTTCAACTGATATAATAAAACTATATCGAGCCGGTTTGCTGGAATAGGCAGACGGGGCGGACTCAAAATCCGTTGGTAGTGATACCGTGTGGGTTCAAGTCCCACAACCGGCACCAATAAAAAAGAGAATAGATTTATCTATTCTCTTTTTTTGTTTATTTTTGTTGTGCTAACATTTTATATATTTCATATCTTTCTTTTGCATTTTCTTCTGTCATTTCAAATAGCTCTTCAGCTATATCAGGGAATTGTTTAGCTATAGCTGAATATCTTACTTGCCCCATTAAAAATTCTCTAAAGCTTTCTGTAGGCTCTTTAGAATCTAATGTAAATGGATTCTTTCCTTCTGATTTTAAAGTTGGATTATATCTATATAAATGCCAATATCCACACTTAACAGCTTGTTCTTCATTTGCCATTGAACGTCCCATACCTTCTTTTAACCCATGAGATATACATGGAGCATAACATATTATAAGTGATGGTCCATCATAGCTTTCAGCTTCTACTATAGCTTTTATTAATTGATTTCTATCTGCCCATAATGAAACTTGCGCTACATACACATTTCCATATGTCATAGCCATTCTTCCTAAATCTTTTTTCTTAGTTCTCTTCCCTCCTGCTGCAAATTTAGCCATAGCTGCAACTGGAGTAGATTTAGATGCTTGTCCACCTGTATTTGAATAAATTTCTGTATCAAATACTAATACATTTACATCTTCACCTGACGCAAGTACATGATCTAATCCGCCATAATCTATATCATATGCCCATCCGTCTCCTCCAAGTATCCATTGTGATCTTTTAACTAAATAATCTTCAACTTCTTTTATTTTATTTATTATGCTAGATACTTTTTCATCTGAGGATTTTATATTGTTTAAAACTTTTCTAACACCTTCTGATGCACACTTAGATTCTTCTCCATTATTTTTACTTTCTAGCCAATAATTAAATGCTTTTTTACTTTCTTCATCTATATCCATACTTAATAATTCTCTCATTAAATCTGCAATTCTATTTCTTATTTGCTTAACACCTAAATACATCCCATAACCGAATTCTGCATTATCTTCAAATAATGAGTTTGCCCAAGATGGTCCTTTACCTTCATGATTTACAGTGTATGGCATTGATGGTGCAGAACCTCCCCATATAGAAGAACATCCTGTTGCATTAGCAATCATCATTCTATCTCCAAATAATTGTGTTACTAATTTGATATATGAAGTTTCTCCACATCCAGCACAAGCTCCTGAGAATTCCATAAGTGGTTGTCTAAATTGACTTCCTTTTACAGTATTAGGATTCATCAAGTCTCCTTTATGACCAACTTGTGAAACTGCAAATGCCCAGTTTGGAACATCTTTGTCAGATAAAGTTTCAAGAGGCTTCATAACTAAAGCTTTTTCTTTAGCAGGACATATATCAGCACAGTTTCCACATCCAGTACAATCCATTGGACTTACTTGTATTTTGTATTGTAATCCTTCAAGACCTTTACCTACAGCTTTTTTAGTTTCAAAACTTTCTGGTGCTTGTTTTACTTCTTCCTCATTTAATAAAAATGGTCTTATACATGAATGCGGGCAAACATAAGAACATTGGTTACATTGAATACAATTTTCTAGTATCCATTCAGGGATATTAATTCCTACTCCACGCTTTTCATAAGCTGATGTACCATTTGGGAATGTACCATCTTCCATACCAATAAATGCACTTACTGGTAAGTTATCTCCTTCTTGTGCGTTCATAGGTCTTAATATATTTTTGATAAAGTCTGGTTCATCATAATGTGTATCTTCATCTTTTGCAGTTTTCCAAGATTCAGGAACTTCAACTTTAACAATAGAACTCATTCCTTTTTCAACTGCTTCGTAGTTCATATTTACTATTTTTTCGCCTTTTTTCCCATATGCTTTCTTTATAGAATCTTTTAAATGATCTATTGCATCTTGTTCTGGTATTATTTTTGCTAATTTAAAAAATGCAGATTGCATTATCATATTTATTCTATTTCCAAGTCCTATTTCTTGTGCTATCTTAGTAGCATTAACTGTATAGAAATTAATATTATTATTAGCTATATAATTTTTAAGTTTTGCAGGTAAGTGACTTTCTAATTCATCTTTATCCCATATACAGTTTAATACAAATGTTCCTCCATCTTTAAGTCCTTTTACTAAGTCATATTCACTTACATAGGATTGATTGTGACATGCTATATAGTCAGCCTCATCTATAAGATAAGTAGATTTTATAGGTGTTTTTCCAAATCTTAAATGAGACATTGTTATCCCACCAGATTTTTTAGAATCATATGCAAAATATGCTTGAGCAAACATATCTGTATTATTACCAATTATTTTTATTGCTTGTTTATTTGCTCCTACAGTACCATCTGATCCTAACCCCCAGAATTTACATCTTATAGTTCCTTCTTGGCTTATTTTAAAACTTCTATCAACTTCTATTGATCTATTAGTTACATCATCTACTATGCCTACAGTAAATTGATTTTTAGGATTATCTGATTTTAAGTTTTCATATATAGCTTTTATATCTGCTGGAGTTGTATCCTTAGATCCTAAACCATATATTCCTCCTATTATTTCAGGTCTTTTATCACTTTCATAAAATGCTGTTTTTACATCTAAATATAATGGTTCTCCTATAGCCCCAGGTTCTTTTGTTCTATCTAAAACACAAATTTTCTCTACACTAGATGGTATAACATCCATAAGATGTTTAGCTGAAAATGGTCTATATAAATGCACTTTAACTAATCCATATTTTTCCCCTTGGCTATTTAAATAAGTTATAGTTTCTTCTATTGTCTCTGTAACTGAACCCATTGCAACTATTAAATATTTAGCATCACTAGGTCCAAAATAATCAAATAAGCCATAATGTCTTCCTGTTAATTTACCAACTTGATTCATATAATCCTCAACTATAGGCACTATATTTTCATAATATTTATTTGAAGCTTCTCTATTTTGAAAGTATATATCTGGATTTTGTGCTGTTCCTCTTGTAACTGGATGATTTGGAGATAAAGATCTATCTCTAAACTCTTGTAAAGCTTTTTTATCTATTAAGCTTGCATAATCTTCATAATCTAAAACTTCTATTTTTTGTATCTCATGTGATGTTCTAAATCCATCAAAAAAATGAATAAATGGTAACCTTCCTTTTATAGCTGCTAAATGTGCTACTGGTGCTATATCAGCGACTTCTTGAACTGAGCTTGATGCTAGTAAAACACATCCTGTTTGTCTTGCTGACATAACATCTTGATGATCTCCGAATATAGATAATGCTTGAGATGCTATGGCTCTAGCACTTACATGGAAAACTCCAGGTAACAATTCACCTGATACTTTATACATATTAGGTATCATTAGTAATAACCCTTGAGATGCTGTAAATGTTGTTGTTAATGCCCCTGCTTGAAGTGATCCATGAAATACTCCTGCTGCTCCTGCTTCTGATTGCATTTCTACAACACTAACATTTTGCCCAAATATATTTTTTCTTCCTTGAGCTGACCATTCATCTACAACTTCTGCCATAGTAGATGATGGTGTTATTGGAAATATTGCCGCAACCTCTGTAAATGCATATGCAACATGTGCAGCTGCCGTATTACCATCTATAGTAATTATTTGTTTACCCATTTTATATACCTCCTTATTTATTCCTTATCATAAGTTATGTATTTTAGCTTCTTATTTTAGTCATAAAATATTATTTGCATTATTTAATTATATATACCAGTTTCTTAGTAAAATAAAAAATCCCCTCTACTTATAAAATAGAGGGGATTTTTAGTTTATTAATTTTTTGATTGAATTTACAATTGATTCTCTTGAAACTTGTGATACATTTGTTATTTTTTCATTTTCTTGAGTTATTGCTATTATATCTTCTAGTGTATCTTTGTTATTATCTAAAATGTAATAACTTATTATTTTTTTATTATTTTCACTATATGCAATTGCATTTGGTTTATCTAAACCAATGCTTTTCGAAAAATATTCCATACTTTTTCCTTCATATGATTTTAGCGAAACATTTTTAAATTTATCCATACTTAAATAGTTTTGATTATTGTAAAAGTCTATTATGACATTTGATTTAGTTGCATATTTAGGTAAATTTTCAAATCCAGATGAAATTCCTGCAAATTCATTGCTTTTTACATCAACTACTTTGTTATTATCTATATCTATATACAACGCACTATTTTCATACCCTTCTTTTGGATATACCAATTCTATGTCTAATTTACTTAAAAGTTGATTAAAATCTAATTTTTTACAGTTTCTGTAATTATCAACATTAATGTAGTATATTGTCAAATATGGTTTGCCCATATTTTTAACAACATAATCATAATCTTTCCCTATTATTTCGCTTATATCATTTTGAACTTTCGTTATATTCTTTTGTTGAGTAGCCTTATCTACTTTTTGTTCTTTATTCATACTGCATCCTGAGATTATTAGTATGGAAATTAGCATAATACTAATTAATTTAACTTTCCTCATATACTAATCCTCCTAAATTTACTTATACTTAATTATATAATATTTATTTTAATTAAATAACCTATATCAAAATATTGTAATATTTTTGTAAGACTTCTCTTTTAAATCGACATTTGCCTTTATATTTTTATAAGTACTTAGTTGTATGATATAATATATTATGACAAATTTAGGGGGGGACATTTTTATGGACTTAAAACAACTAGAAGTTTTTGTAGCTGTTGCAAAGTATAATAGTTTTTCTAAAGCTGCAAAAGAGTTATTTCTTACACAACCTACCGTTAGTGCTCATATTCAGAATTTAGAAAAAAATTTTGATACAGTTTTAGTAAATAGAAACAATAAAGTAATAACACTTACTAAATCAGGAGAAATTTTATATGAGCATGCTATTTATATATTAAATAATTGTAAAAAAGCTATTTACGATATCAAAGAGTATAGTGGAAAAATCGAAGGAGTAATCGATATAGCCTGTAGCTCTATTCCTGAAACATATATACTACCTGATTTTTTAAAAAACTTTTATTCTAACTATCCTAATGTAAAATTTAGCATTAGTAGATATGATTCTCAAGATGCCATATCTGAAATATTAAATGAGCGTAGTAGTTTTGGATTTGTAGGCTCTAAAATAAATAATAAAAAAGTTCGATATATAGATCTTATAGATGATGAACTTGTTTTAATAGCACCGATTGATTTAATCATAGAAAATGAAAATAATTATATTAATATAGAAAAATTGCATGATTTAAAGTTTATAATGAGAAAAGATGGATCTGGAACACAAAGTATAATTATAAATAAACTTAAATCTAATAAAATTTCAATAAACAGTCTAGATACTATTGCTTATGTAGAATCTAATGAATCTATAAAAGAAATGGTTAGATTAGGACTTGGTGTATCTTTTGTTTCATATAATTCAGTTATAGATGATATAAATCTTAAAAAGATAAGATATTATAAAATTAAAAATGTAAAATTTGATAGAAAATTTTATTTTGCATATTCAAATAAAAAAACATTCTCTCCTTTAGAATATAAATTTTTAGATAGCATTTGCGATTATTTCAATATTGATATCAATAAAAAAAGATAAGTGATTAATCACTTATCTTTTTTTATATTATGCTTCTATTGTATAAAATGCTTTATAACCTTTGTACATTTCATATATATCTGCTTTAGATACTATTTCATAAGGGGCATGCATATTTAATACGCCTACTCCACAATCTATTACTTCTGCTCCTTGTTCAGCTAATATATGAGCGATTGTTCCACCGCCACCTTGGTCTACTTTACCAAGTTCAGCTATTTGCCATACAACTCCAGCTTTATCAAATATTCTTCTTACTTGTGCTGCAAATTCTGCATTAGCGTCATTACATCCACTCTTACCTCTAGCTCCTGTATACTTAGTTAAAGCTACTCCATATCCCATATAACATGCATTTCTCTTGTCAAGTACTTCTGGGTATGTAGGATCAAATCCTGCAGAAACATCAGCAGATAATACTTTAGAATTAGCCATAGCTCTTCTTACTTTAAGCTCGCAGTAATTTCCTTCTATGTTTATAAGTTCAGCTATAATATTTTCAAAGAATCTTGAATGCATGCCTGTATTACCTGTTGATCCTATTTCTTCTTTGTCTACACATAATGCAACTGCTGTATATCTTGGATTTTCAATATCAAATATAGATTTTATTGCAGCATAAGAACATACTCTATCATCATGTCCATAAGCTATAACCATAGATTTATCAAATCCTAAATGTCTAGCTTTTCCAGCTGGAACTATTTCTATTTCTGCTGTTAAGAAGTCTTTTTCTGTCATATTGTATTTTTCATTTAATAATCTTAATACATTTGCAGAAACTGCATCTTTTTCTTCGCCTTCTAATGGCATATGTCCAACTAAAAGATTTAAAGCTTCACCAGTTATACCATCAGATAATTTCTTTTGCATTTGATCTGCTGATAAATGTATTAATAAATCTGTTACACAAAATACTGGATCATTATCATCTTCACCTATACATATATCAACTTTAGTTCCATCATTTAATATTACAACTCCATGTAATGATAGTGGTAATGCTGTCCATTGATACTTTTTAATTCCACCATAATAATGAGTTTTTAATAAAGCCATTTTTCCATCTTCATATAGTGGATTTGGTTTTAAATCTAGTCTAGGAGAATCTATGTGTCCACCAACTATTCTCATTCCATTTTGTAGTTCTTCTTGTCCTATTACAAATAATGCAACACCTTTGTCTTTATTATTTGCATATATTTTGTCCCCTGCTGATAAACTTCCTTTTGACATGGCTTCTTCTATAGATATATATCCATTTTCTTTAGCTTGTCTTATTATTTCTCTAGCTGATGTTCTTTCTGTCTTACCTGCATCTAAAAACTTCATATAACCATTTGCATAATCCATAACACTATTTAACTCTTTGTTTTCATTAATTTGATTCCATGCATTTTTAAATTCATGTCTTAAGTCCATAACAATACTCCCTTTCTAGTAAAATTTTTCCTTACAATAATTATAGCACACTTACAATATTAGGCTTATATTATTTTTGGTTCTTTTGGTTTTTCATAGCTTCTTCATATTCTTCAGGTGAAACAACCTTAATATTTTCTAATCTTGATCTAAAATGTCCTCTAAAGTGCTCTAAATACTCTTTTCTTAAACCTTCTCTTTCTTTATGTTCTTCTTCTGTTAAACCTTCACCTTTATGTTTTTTTGCTAATTCATTTATTCTATTTAATTTATCTCTATCAAATTCGTTATTCATTTATTATCACTCCTAAAAAAATAATTTATTTTCTTTAAATTCTTCTGTATTTTTATAATTTGTTAAAAATTCATCTATATTTTTTGATATTATATCTATTCCCTTTTCTATTTCACATATACTTGGTTGTGCTATATTTATTCTAAAGAATCTATCATCTATAGGTGTGTCAAAAAAATGACCTCCTGATAAAATTGATACCCCTTTTTTTAAAATATATGAACTAAATTCTTTAGATGAGTATCCTCTCGGTAATTCTAAAAAGAAGTTTATACCTCCTGATGGCACTTTTAACTTAAGTTTTTCTCCTAAGTTCTTATTTATTAATTTTGATGCTAATTCGAATTTTTCACTATAAGCTTTTTCTAACCTTTCTATGTATTCATCCCAATCAAAGTTTTCCATGTAATAATACATAGACCTTTGAATTATACCTGATGTTGAAATGTCTGAAGAATATTTAGCCCATAAAATTTTTTTTAAAATTTCACTTGGCATCTCAACTAAACCTATTCTAAGCCCTGGCATAAGTATTTTAGAAAAACTTTTTATATAAATTACTCTCCCTTTATCATCATAGCTTCTTAAGGGATAATTTTTATGAGAACTAAATTTTAAATCACTCATAAAATCATCCTCTAATATATAAAAATCGTACTTTTCAGCTAATTCTATAAGTTTTTTCTTTTTATAAATCGAGTACGATATTCCTGTTGGATTTTGATAATTAGGCATTGTATAAATTATCTTAGGTCTTGTTTTTTCAAGCTTTAATTTTAATATACCTATATCTATACCATCTTCTAGCATCGGTATACTTATAATCTTTGCACCTCTATTTTTAAATACTTCTAAGGCTCCTCTATATGTAGGTTCCTCAACAAAAACTAAATCTGAGTAATTTATAATACCTTTACATACAATATCTATTCCTTGTTGAGCTCCTGAAATTATTTGGATATTATCTTTACGAGTATTTATATTTAATTTTTTTAAATAATCTACTAATTTCTCTCTTAGATTCAAAAATCCTAGTCCATCATCATATTCAAATATAGAATTACCTTCTTTTTCTAAAGCCATATTTATAGATTCCTTAAAATCATCAACTGGAAACATATCTATTGATGGATTTCCATTATCAAATCTTATAATTCCATCCATTTCTATAGATTTTTCTTTATTTATACTCCTTTTTACATCAGATACAAAAGTTCCACTACCTATATTTTTATATACATAGCCTTCTTTTTCTAATAGCTCATATACTTTTACTATGGTAGTGTTATTAACCTCTAGTAATTTTGCTAAAGTTCTTATTGGTGGAAGTTTTTTATTTGCTTTTATTTCATCTTCTATAATCATTTTCTTTATATGATTATAAATCTGTAAATACTTAGGACTACTTTCTTTTATTATAAATTTATATTTATCCATTTTATCCCCACTTAAAACGATATTATTTATATATGCCTTTATTGATGCACATATCTATATTTGATATTATTATGTATATATAATACCAAAATTTTTTAAAAAAGGGGATAATAATTATGTATTACGATTATCATATGCATTCAAACTTCTCTGGAGATAGTCAAACACCTATGGAAGACATGGTTAAAAAATCAATAGACCTTGGATTAAAGGAAATATGCTTCACAGACCATGTTGACTATGACATAATAAGCGATGTAGAATTTGAAACTGATTATGATGCTTATTTTAAAAACATTAATATGCTTAAAGATAAATATATAAATAAAATTACTATTAAAAAAGGTATAGAAATGGGTGTTCAGCCACATATTCTTGAAAAGTGTTCTAATGACATAAAAAAATATCCTTTTGATTTTGTTATATGTTCAATGCATGCAATAGATAAAATTGATTTATACAATGGAACTTTTTTTAATGATAAAACTCAAGCTGAAGCTTATGAAAAATATTATGAAACGTTATATAATATAGTAAAAAATTATAATGACTATAGTGTATTAGGACATCTAGACTTAATCAAAAGATATGGAGATTATAAATCAGAACTAGATGATAAACTTTTCTATGATATATTAGAAGCTATCTTAAAAGAAGCTATACAAAATGGAAAAGGAATTGAAGTTAATACTTCTTGTTTTAGATATGGTCTTAAAGATTTAACTCCATCTACTTATATACTTAAAATGTATAAAGATTTAGGTGGAGAAATAATAACAACTGGTTCAGATTCTCATATCCCATCTCAAGTTGCATATAAGTTTGATTTTATATATAAAAAATTAAGCGAACTTGGTTTTAAATATGTAACTACATTCGATTCAATGAAACCAAAATTTATAAATATAGAAAATATAATATATAAATAAGCAAAAAAATAATAACTCTAAATATATAATATGGGTTATTATTTTTTCATTTTTATACTTAAAGTTGAATATAACTTAAGATAGGAGGTGGTTTAGTTGAAAATTCCTAATCTTGTGTATTCAACTTTAATACTCTTTTTATCTAATTTTATAGTTAGAGTAATAGGTTTTTTATATAAGATATTTTTATCAAATAACTTATCTGAAGTCCACCTGGGAATATACCATTTAGTATTTAATTTTTTAATGATTTGTATAGCTCTTACTACAACTGGAATACCTACAGCCCTTAGTTGTTTAGTAGCTAGAAAAAAAGCTTTTAATGATAAACATAGTACAAATGCACTTTTTATATCTACAATTTATATATCCTTTTTTATAGCAGCTTTAATCTCAATATTTGTAGGCTTTAAATCTAGCTATTTATCATCAAAACTCTTATATAGTAATAAACTTTCTATATTTATGTTAGCTATATGTCCATCAATTATTGCTATAACTTTGTCTAATGTAGTAAGGGGATATTATTACGGTATAAAAAAAGTAAATATACCTGCAATATCCCAAATTTTAGAACAAATTTCAAAGATTGTATTTGTTTACCTTATTGCAAGAAATTTTAATAACCCTACATTAATATGTTTATCAGCTATAATTGGTATATCTATAGGAGAATGTATTAGCTTAATATTTATGACCTTTAACTTGGCTAAAAAACCTTATATAGAAAATAAATACACAATAGATATAAAAGAATTTATATTAGCATCTTATAATACTATAAAAATGTCAATACCTATTACCTGTAATCGAATGTCTAGTATAATTCTTAATTCTATTGGTTCTATGATAATACCATCTAGGTTAGCTTTATCAGGAATTAGTTATACTAATGCATTAGGTATATATGGTGTTATATCTGGTATGGTTTTTCCATTTGTATACCTTCCATTTATGCTTGTTTCTGCTCTTGTTGTAAATATAATACCAAGCATATCTTTGGAAGTTACGAAAAAAAATACATATGCTATTAAAAGTAAAGTTTACTTTTCATTAATACTTACACTTGCTATGGGTATTTTATGTTCAACTTTATTTTATTTCTTTGGAGAAGAAATTTGTAAAATCATTTTTAATAATAAGCCTGCAGGTACTTATCTAAAACTTATGTGTTTAGTTCCATTGTTTTTAAGTCTAAATCACATACTTTCTGGAATTTTACATTCTATAGGTAAAGAGTATATTGCCAGTGTTATAGGTATTTCATCCATGCTAATACAAACCTTATGTCTTTATTTTATATTACCTATACCAAATTTAGGTATATCAGGTTATATAATAATTTTAACTTTAATTCCTATATTATCATGTATTTTAAATTATTTTGTTTTATATAAATACTTAAAATCATTAAAATAAGGTGGTTAATGATATGATTGTTTTAAATACAACTACTAATTCTTCTGTATATATTTTTAGTAAGAATAATTGTTTATTTATTAAAGACTCTTTTGGGGAAATAAAAAAAGTTTCTAATAGTATTTATTTACATTCATCAATTATAGATAATTCAGATATCATTCATATGTGTTACATAGATTTAAAAGGATTTTTAAATTATTGTACTTATGAAAAAAACAATTTAACTTTAATATTAACATTTAAATTAAATAGTTATGTTAAAAAGATAAATAAATTATCAATGTATATTGTAAATAACTCATTAAATATTTTTTTTGCTAGATATATAAGTCATAATTTGTATAATATACATCACATAAATTATGACTTAGTTACTTATAAATTTTTAGAATATCAATTTGAAGATGTACGAAAAATTGATAACTCAATATATACAATTAATATTTCAAATAATCATATTATATGTTCATATAGTAATTTAATAAAATCCAATAATTTAAAATCTATGGCATTTGATATTGTAAATAAATGTTGGATGAATTTTTCTAATATAAAATCTAGTAATATTTTATTTGATTATTGTAATAGTATAAGATATGAATAATTATAAAAAGGGCATTGACAAAACCAATGCCCTTTTTATAATTTTTTATATTAGTGTAAATAACCTATTAGTTTTATCTTCTATCATTGTCACAGCTTCCTGTGAATTGTGAGAAGTCACAAACGCTTCCAAATGTGTCTACTAGTCTAGGTTGTATTCTTGTAGGTCCACCTAAAACTACTATTTGTTCTTTTATCAATACACTAACTATATTTTGTAGACAAAGTACTAAGTCTATTCCATTAGGTATGTCTAACTCGTAACATGGTTTATTGTTTATCATTTCTTGAGTTATTATACCTTTACCTATACAATCAACAGTAAGTTGAGTTTGGAAATCCTGTCTTAAAGTAAATGATCTTCCATCAGCTGGAACTACTAAATCACTTGATAAAGTATTAAAATAGAAAACTACACAATTTGAGTCACACTTGCTATATGGTGTAGCTATAGCTGTGAATTCAGAACATCCAAATCTACCTGTTAATTCTATTTCTAAGTCATGTACAATTACATTTAATCCTTTTTCTTTGTACATTACATTTTGACCTAGACATTGATCATTGCAACATCTGTTTAATTGACCACAAACATTGTACTCAAAAACAGATTTGCATTTTTCTCTTTTATCATCAACTTCATCAATTTCTAATTGCTCTAGTGATGTAGTTCCTGGATTTATAGTTATACTAGAATAATTTATACAAACTTTTTCTATAGTTACATTAGTTTGTACAGAACATGGTAGAGGTCCACATAAATTTCCTAATTCATATCTGAAATTTAAATCATCACCATTTAGCATTTTTCCATCTGTGAATACTCTAAACATTATAGTATCAAATATTCTATCAGTTTCTATTGGATATAATTTTGCTTGTGATGTTGAAAATTTAGGTGGTATTAAAGGATGACTACACTCTTCTTGACAAGGGTTTGGGAAGCAATTTTCTGTACAATCATCATCTTGGCAATTACAACAATCTGTATTGCATCCACAATTGTGATGATTATGATGATGATTATGATTGTGATCATTGCAATTGCAGTTATGATCGTCTCTATCATCGCATTGTACATATGGATGACATTGTGGCTTACATCCGTTTGATTTACATCCTCTGTTTAAATCTTCATCTAATTCATTTGCTTCTATATAACTTCTACTATCTTCAGTGTTTTGAGTAGGTTGTATTACTCTTTTGTTAACTATTTTTTTAGATCTCATTAAATCCTTCATTTAGTTTTGTCCTCCCCTTTGATTGTCTTCTTAAAAAATGTAGGCTCTTGATTATGCCTAATTAATAATATGCATATGTTTTATTAATTGTTACTTAATTGGTATTTTATTAATTTTTTCTTAATAGAATAAATATTTTTTTAATTAATATACATTTATAAAATAAATTTTTAAGGAGGTAGTTATGGGATTTTTTAACGAATGTGCTTATATATTAAGAAAATCTAACAAGGATATGGTTGTTATTAAACCTGAAAATGGATTGATTTATAATTATTTTAAAAACAGTGAATCATGTACTATGTCTGAAAATATAACTCATTTAAATATAGACTTTTCTAATTATTATTTTGATATAGATTCTAATGATAATATATATGGTATTTTTACTGACAATGATATAAATATTTTAAAGCTTAACAAAGATAGTAATAAGTTTTCATTTTTACATAAAATACATTACGATTATAAAAACTTTAATATAAATTTTCCTTATATAAAATATATAGATGGTACTATCCATATTCTATACTACTTAACTAATAAAGAACTTCCTACAACTATATTATTTCACCATTATAATGATGGCTGTAAATGGATTGAAAATAAATTAGATTTTATAAATCTTCCTATATTGGATAATTTTATAGTTTCTTTTAATAATAATGTTCCTACTGTATTTTATTTTAAAGAACAAAATGAGTTTCCTCAAATTTACTCATCTACATTTAATGTAGGTAATTTAAACTGGAGTTCTCCTATACAAATTACTAATTCTAATAAAAATAAAATCTATTTATCAATATTAAAAGATCAATTAAATTTTTATCATATATCCTATTGTGAAAATCATGAAAATAAATATTGTATAAAATATATAAATGGATATTTAAACAATGATTGCTTTGAAGAGATTTTAAATAAATATATAACTACTCCATCTATATACTTATTTCCATCCATAGTTAAGTATGACTGTAATATATTTATATCATATGTTCATGATAATAGACTTTATACTTGTTCTTCTAAAGATTTAGGAGCTACTTGGAGTGATTGTATAGAAGATGATTATAGCATTAATGAGAAGTTCATCAGAGCACAATTTAAATCGAATTATTCTAATGATTTAAATTACAAATCTAGTTGTTTATTCATAACTAAAAATCCATTTGGTATATTAGGAAATTTTAATAAATAAAAAAAGTATTGTGAAATCACAATACTTTTTTTATCCCAAAACACCGATGGCCCCTTAAATTCAGACCCGAGAATCTCCCAGGTGGGTGTACTACTAACAGTTTTTAACTTCCCCCATAATTATGAAGGGGCGTGTTATACACTGTTAGACTCATACTCCCGTTCAAACTTTGTCGGTTGAATTTAAAAAAGCACTGTCGCATGCCTCAGGATTTCATATACTTATTATATAATAAATCTAAAAATTTTAAAAGTAGTTTTATATAGCAATATAAGCTATTTTTTGATATTTTTCCATTTTTTATTTGTCTATTCTTACATAATCATCATCCATGTAGTCATCTATATCATCAACTTCTTCTTCATAATCTTCATATTCATAATTGTTTTCATCTTCAAATTCTTCATATGTATTGTTATATACAGTATTGTAAGTAGTTTTATCATTTTTTTCATTTTTACTTTCCCTATTGTCAGTTCTTAAAAGACTACCTAAAAGTTTTAAATTGCTTAAACTACCCAAATTATTAATACTAGCTAATGAACTTAAACTAAATCCAGAACCATTTTCTTCTCCTATATCATCAGGTAAAAATAATTCTGCAAATAATTCTATTTTCTTTTTCATATCCATAGCTTTTTCTACTGATTCTCTTTTTCTTTCTGGAAAGACTTCTAGTATTTCTTTTATCATCATATTTTTTTTATCATCTTCTTCCATACTTCTAAAAAAATCTGATTCATCATCGTCATCTATCAAATCAACACTACTAAGTTTTTTTATACCTTTAACCAAATCCAATACACTTTCTATCTTAACAAGAACCTTCTTTTCATCTCTATCCATATACTTTTTGGTCCTTGTTATTATCTCTAATCCACGATCTAAATCATCATCACTTAATTCTAGCATTTTCATACCTTTATCTAAATCATTAATATTAAAACTAGATGACTCATCTATATATTCTGATACATCAATTATCTCTTCTTCATCTTCGTTATTATAATTTAGTTCTTCATCTTCTATTTTCTTAGGTCGTAATTTATTTTTTAATTTTATTTTTTTACTTTTATTTGATGTCTTCGATCTCATACTCCCATATTCTGTATTTATATCCACACTACTAGATTTATTTTTATTATTATCTAGTAGTGATATATTGCCATTACTTAAAGCTATCATTCCCAATATAAATAGTAAATTGTTCACTCCCAGTCACCCCTTACTATATACTACTCCTAATATATAAACTATGTTTTATTTACTATTATTGTTACTTTTTTTATATGTCTGCATATATATTATTTATAAGTATTTTTTATTTTTCATATTATTAATCATAATTTATCTAATACTTCTATATATAAATAATATGAAAGTAATTAAATATATATTATTGAAAGAGGTGCTTTTATGAAAAAAATAGATAAGGAAGCTATGGAAAAATTCGCAAAGGAAAAAAATATAGATAAAAATAAAATTGAAGAAATAGCAGACAGTTATAAGGATAAGTCAGAAGATGAACTTATGGATGAATTAGTTAAAATAGGTAAAACACTTCAAGGTAAAGAAGAGGTAGTTGAAAAATTCAAGGCCTTTTTAGATGAAAATCAAAGAAAAAAAGTAGATACTATAATGAATAAAATAGCTAATGCTGAAGCTCAAGAAAAAGTAAATAGCAAAAAATCTAAAAAATCTAAATCTGATCACTCTAAAAAAGAAATATCTAATAAAAAATCAAATAAATCTGAATCTCATAAAACGCCAAAATCAACTAATCATGATAAATCAAATGAAAGTTCTAAACAAAGTAAGAAAGTTAAAAAGGTTGTAAAAAAAGTTAAAAAGCATACAGACCAATAAAAGCATAAAAAATGTAACCTATAATAGGTTACATTTTTTATGCTTTTATTGGCTCTAATTTACTATGTATATCCCCAATTATCTCATCTTTAATATAACATGCTCTTTTTATTAAATCATTACACTTAATAGTATAATTATTAATCATTTCTTCGTCTTCTAAACCTAATAAATTAACCTTTACATTGAGTACAGCTCCTTCAATACCACTGTATATAAGTAAAGTTCCTACACCTATATCTGTTATAGCATTTTGATTTCCATATTTAACGATATAATTTAATAATTCTAATGCCTCCATAGAAACTGATGCTGTTTTAAATGGAACTTCTATAGAAAATTCTTGTGCACATTTAATTGCTGTTTTTCTTTGTTGTATTTCTTCATTAGTATCTTTTG
Source organism: Paraclostridium tenue (assembly GCF_039521565.1). Lineage (NCBI taxonomy): Bacteria > Bacillati > Bacillota > Clostridia > Peptostreptococcales > Peptostreptococcaceae > Paraclostridium > Paraclostridium tenue. The sequence continues at coordinate 35,033 of NZ_BAAACP010000003.1, read as the reverse complement.
GCATCCTTATAGCCTTCATATATTCTTCAAATGATTCTGTATCTTTATCTACTAATATCATTAATTCTTGTCTTATATCTCCTAGTTTATTAAATCTATCTGTAAACTCTAATCTTACAGACTCATCTAGGCTTTCATATTTTTTCTTTCCAAAGCTTAAGTTTGCCATCATCCTAGCTAAGCTAATGCCTATATTTGAAGCTAATGCTGAAACTGATCCACCTCCTGGAGCTGGTGAATTCGAGTCTACTTCTTTCGAAAAATCTTCTATAGTCATTTCAACTAATTTCATATACTATCCCCCTTAATTTATGTATATTTGTTAATTATATAAACTACTAAATTAAGTATATATAATTTAATTCAATATACATTCACACTTTTTATCGTATATTGTATGTTTATCATCAACAACTAACTCTCCACATTTATATACACGATAAGTATGATTTATTCCAAAGTGATACATTAAATATTCTACATTAGGTGAATCAAATATTACTAAATCTGCATCTTTTCCTATATCAATTGATCCTATACAATCTTGTCTATCTATTGCACATGCAGCGTTAATAGTAACAGCACTTAATACTTCATTTGGTGTCATTTTTAATCCTAAACAACCTAATTGCATTACAAATTGTAAGTTTTCACTTGGACAACTACCTGGATTATAATCACTTGATAATGAAACTGCTAAATTTGTATCTATCATCTTTCTAACATTAGCATATTCTTTATTTAAATTAAAAGATGTAGCTGGAAGTATATTGGCTACTACATTTTTTTGTGACATTAATCTTATCCCTTCATCACTAGCAGCCATTAGATGATCTGCCGATACACATTCAACTTCAGCCGAAAGCTCTGCTCCACCTAGTGATACAATTTCATCTGCATGTATCTTTAATTTATATCCTAATTCTTTAGCTTTTTTAAATATCTTTCTAGTCTGATTTATATTAAATACTGAATCTTCGCAAAATACATCACAAAATTCAGCTAACTCAAGTTCTTTAACTTTAGGCATCATATCGTTTATAATTATATCAACAAATTTGTCTGGGTCTTCTTTATATTCTAAAGGGATAGCATGAGCTCCTAAGAAAGTATGTATTAAGCTTATAGGGTGATCTTTTCCCAATTTATTAGCAACCTTTAATTGTTTTACTTCTGTATCTAATTCTAATCCGTATCCACTTTTAGATTCTACTGTAGTTACTCCAAATTCCAACATCCTATCTAAACTTTTTCTAGCTTTATCATAAAGTTGCTCAAAACTTGCACTTTTTGTTGCTTTTACTGTGCTTAATATTCCTCCTCCACTTTTTAATATATCTAAGTAAGGAACACCTGTAATTTTTTTAGCAAATTCATTTTCACGACTTCCACCATGAACTAAATGCGTATGAGCATCAATAAGCCCAGGTGTAACTAATTTACCTTTGGCATCATCTATTATTGTATGTGCATCTATTAAGTGATTATAATCATTTCCAATTCCTATTTCATAAAACTTTCCATCTTTCACTGCAACATATGCATTTTCTATTATTTCTATATCATCCATAGCTTTACCTATGAAAGGCGATTTGCCTCTCATAGTAGCTAGTTTTCCTATATTTTTTATAATTAAATCAACACTCATAAATCTACTCCATTAAACTAGTCTCTAAAACTTTATCTAGAGAGAAATTTTCAAGACCTAAATAATAAGAAGCACAGTCAACTAAAGCTTCCATAGGACATAGTCCAACTATTTCACTTCCCATAACATTAACCCCATATCTTCTTGCTTCCATCTTTACAGCTTCAAAAGCTCTATACATAGCAGTCTTTGTATAGTCTGTCAAATTCATTGTAACTTGAGTTATCCCTCTTTCTGGAATTTCTACTGGTCCTGCTTTTATAAATCTATATCCACCACTAGACTGTCTTATAGTTTTGGCTATATTAGATGCTATTTCTATGTTTGGGGTATCTAAATTTATATTGTATGCTATTAAAGGCTTTCTTGCTCCTATTGCTATTGCTCCTGCTGTAGGGTGTTTTTTAGCTAATCCAAAGTCTGGAGCCCAATTAGGATCTTCAAATTTAGCATCTAACCCTTCATACTCTCCTTTTCTTACTTTAGCTAAGTTTTCTCTTTCTGGTTTTGATGCTGCACTTTCATATAAAAATACTGGTATATCATATAATTTAGATACTTCTTCTCCTATTTCTTTAGCTAATTCTACAGCTTCATCCATAGTCATATCCTTTATAGGTATAAATGGACACACATCTGTTGCTCCAAATCTTGAGTGTTGTCCTTTGTGTGTGTTCATATCTATAACCTCTTTAGCTACTCCTATAGCTTCTAAAACTGCATTTTTTACAGCTTTAGGTTCTCCTATTACAGTAACTACAACCCTATTATAATCTTTGTCAGCTTCATAATTTAAAAGTTTAACTCCTTCTTTTCCTCTTAAAGGTGCAACTATCTTTTCTATTTTATCTAAATCTCTACCTTCACTAAAATTAGGTACACATTGTACTATAGCCATATTAATAATCCCCCTATAATCATATTAATACTTATTTTTAGTGGCTAACTAAATATATAGTTAACCATTATTTACTTTAGTTATTAGCTTCTATAACTTGATTTATTAAGTCTTCATCAACTATATATGGTAGTGTTATATGGTCTTGACCTTGACACATTTTGTTGTATTCCATAACAGTTGTTATAGAATTTTCATTTCTTGCCCAAGCACGTCTTGCTACTCCTCCCATAACATCCCATGGCATAGCAGTTCTTAATATTTCATCTACCCTGTGAGAACCATCTAATACCATTCCAAAGCCACCATTTATAGATTTACCTATCCCAACTCCTCCTCCATTGTGAAGAGCTATTAAACTCATACCTCTAGCTGCATTTCCAGCAAAACAATGAGTTGCCATATCAGCCATTATATTACTTCCATCTTTTATATTAGAAGTTTCTCTAAATGGAGAATCTGTTCCAGATACATCATGATGGTCCCTACCTAACATTACAGGTCCTATTTCTCCACGTCTTACCATTTCATTAAATTTAAGAGCTATTTTTGTTCTTCCCATAGCATCTTGATAAAGGATTCTTGCTTGTGTTCCAACTACTAAACCATTTTTCTCTGCATCTTTTATCCATATCCAGTTATCTCTATCTTGATATCTTCTATCAGGATCTATACAATCCATAGCTGCCTTATCAGTTTTTATTAAATCTTCTTTTTTTCCACTTAAGCAAACCCATCTAAATGGACCATATCCATAATCAAATAATTGTGGTCCTAATATATCTTCAACGTATGAAGGGAATATAAATCCATCCTTTTCATCTACTCCATTTTTAGATATTTCTATACACCCAGCATCATAGACAGCTTTCATAAAGCTATTTCCATAGTCGAAGAAATAACTTCCCTTACTAGTTAAATCTTTAATAGCTTTAAAGTGAGCTTTTAAAGTTTCATCAACTAATTTCACAAATTTTTCTTTATCATTAGCTAAAAGTTCAGTTCTTTCTTTAAAACTTATTCCTTGAGGACAATAACCTCCATCATAAACTGCATGACAAGAGGTTTGATCTGAAAGCAAATCTACATGTATGTTATTTTTTATTGCATATTGAAGCAAGTCTACTATATTACCATGATAAGCTATTGCACATGGCTCCTTCTTATCCATGTATTCCTTAGCTATATTAAAGGCTTCTTCACAAGTACTAGTAACTTTACTTACCCACCCTTGTGTATATCTAGTTTCTATTCTTGAATAATCAACTTCAGCTATTATTCCTACTCCACCTGCTATTTCTACAGCTTTTCCTTGTGCTCCACTCATACCTCCTAGCCCTGAAGTTATAAAAAGTTTTCCAGATAAGTTTTCTTCTTCAGGTATACCTAGTATTAATCTTCCAGCATTTAGTAATGTTGAATAAGTTCCATGAACGATACCTTGAGGTCCTATATACATCCATCCTCCAGCAGTCATTTGTCCATAATTAGATACACCTATTGCTGATGCTCTTTTCCACTCTTCTTGATTATCAAATAAACCTACCATTAATCCATTAGTTATTATTACTCTTGGAGCTTCTGGCTTAGATTTAAATAATCCTACAGGATGACCTGATTGTATTACTAAAGTTTGATCTTGATTCATTTCTTCTAAATATTTTTTTACTAGCACATATTGCATCCAATTTTGAAAAATTTGACCTGTTTCTCCATATGTAACAAGTTCATATGGATATAATGCTATATCAAAATCTAAATTATTATCTATCATAACTTGAAATGCTTTAGCTTCTGTGCATTTTCCTTTATATTCATCTATTGATTTCCCTTTTAATTTTCCTTCTGGTCTAAATCTATAACCATATATTCTTCCAGTACTCATAAGTTCATTTAAAAACTCAGGAGCTAATTTTTCATGATATTCTTCTGGTATATATCTTAAAGCATTTTTTAAAGCTAATTTTACATCCGATTCTGATAATTTAGCTTCTCTTTTTGGTGCTCTTCTTATACCCTCCATAAATTTTGGTATTTCATTTGGTATATAATCTAGCTTAATAGTCATTGCATCTTCAATACTTTCATTTGAAACATTCATAACTTTTTCTAAAGTAGCCATATAATTTATCCCCCTTATATTTCTTTTAACCTTCAATTAAAGCAATTTCTTCATTTAATAAAAGTTCAGATTGTAAAGCTTTTTCTACAGCTTCTACAATTAAATTTTCCTTTATCATTTGAGCGCATTTATTTATTTCTTTATACATAACTATATCTTTTTCTATGAAATTAATATGACTTCTAACTAAATTATATGCTGCTTCAGTACCAACTCCTAATTTTTTCTTTCCTCTTAAATCTATAGCTTGTACTGCTCCTAATATTTCCATAGCTAATACATCTCTTGTATTTTCCATTATTTCTTTTGCTTTTCTAGCTGCTATTGTTCCCATAGATACATGGTCTTCTTGATTTGCTGATGATGGTATTGAATCTACACTTGCTGGATGTGCTAATACTTTATTTTCTGAAACTAACGATGCTGCACTATATTGTACTATCATAAATCCGGAGTTTACTCCTCCATTTTTAGTTAAAAATGCTGGTAGCCCATTACTTAATGATGGATTTACTAATCTTTCTAGTCGTCTTTCTGATATGTTTGCTATCTCTGATAAAGCTATTCCCAAGAAATCGAAACTAAGTGCCATAGGTTGACCATGGAAATTTCCTCCTGATATTACATCTTGTTGTTCTGGGAATATTATTGGATTGTCTGTTACTGAATTGATTTCTATGTTTATTTTATTTTTTACATACTCAATTGCATCTTTACTAGCACCATGGATTTGTGGTGAACATCTAAGAGAGTATGCATCCTGAACTCTTAAATCACCTTGTTTTGTAGTCATTTCACTTTCACTTAATATATCTAATACATTTTTAGCTGTATTAATTTGTCCTCTATGAGCTCTTACCAAGTGTACTCTTTCATCCATTGCACATGTAATTCCATTTAAAGATTCCATAGTTAATGATAAAGCTACATCTGCTAATTTTAATAAATTCATAGCATCATACGTAGTAAGAGCTCCTATGGCAGTCATTACCTGAGTTCCATTTATAAGTGCTAAGCCTTCTTTTGATGATAATTCAGGTAAAATGTCAACTCCTGCAAGATTCATAGCTTCTTTAGAAGTCATTCTTTTCCCATTATATATAGCTTCTCCCTCACCTATCATTGTAAGTACCATATGCGCTAAAGGTGCTAAATCACCAGATGCTCCTAATGATCCTTTTTCTGGGATTATCGGATGTACATCATTATTTAACATATTTACTAAAGTGTTTAAGGTTTCAACTCTAACTCCTGAATAACCTTGTGATAAATTATTTATTCTAAGTAGCATTACAGCTCTTACTATATCTTCTTCTAGTGGTTCTCCAACTCCACATGCATGGCTTATAATTAAATTTCGTTGGAGTGTATGAGTCTCTTCTTTAGATATTACTACATCTGAGAATTTACCAAATCCTGTAGTTATACCATATATGACCTTTTTATCATCAACAAATTTATCTACTAATTCCCTAGCTATTTTAACCTTATTTATTACATTATCACTTAACTCCACTTTATACCCATTTCTGGATACATTTACTACATCTTCTATAGTCAAATCTCTTCCATCTATAATTATTTTATTCATATATATGTTCCCCCCTATAAAAAATTAAATGTGTAAGTATTTAAGTATCTTCTACAAATGAAATTCATTTCCTTTGTTTTAAATGTATATTGTTAATTAATTATATATTTTTAAATTTATATATAAAATTATTCTTTTAAATTTAATTTTAATTTATCTAAAATTGTCGACTTTATAGTATGTATATAATAAAAAGCATGTTATCTAAAATAGATAACATGCTTTTTATTAGTGTCTTTCTATAACACTTTCTCTTTCTACTATTCTATATGGAAGTTCTACTTTTTTATTATCTAAAACTTCTTTATCAATCATTTTTATTACCATTCTTATTGCTACAGCTCCCATATCATATAAAGGTTGATGAACTGTTGTTAATTTAGGTCTATACATAGAAGCTATTTTAGCATCGTTAAATCCAGCTACAGATATATCTTCTGGAACTCTATATCCTGCATCACATATTGCATTAAGAGCTCCTATAGCTGCTTCATCACCTGTAACAAATACTGCATCAGGTACATTTCCTGCATCTAATACTTCTTTCATCTTATCATAACCATACTTATATGTAGTTCCTGCATTTTTTACTAAAGATTTATCTATTTCTATATTATTATCTTTCATAGCCTTTTCAAATCCTAAGTATCTTTCTGCTTCTAAAACAGTATCGTCTTCACTAGTCATTATAAATGATATCTTTCTATGACCTTTATCTATAAGATACTTTGTCATATCGTAAGTAGCATCTGTATTGCTTATACTTACAGAATAAACATCATAATTTCTAGCAGTTTTACTTACATATACTGCTGGTATTCTGCAGTTTTGTATATAGTTTAAATGCTCTTCATCCACCTTCCAAGACATCATAACTATACCTTCTACTTGTTTAGCTCTTAATAAGTTTATACTTTTTAATTCTTGTTCCTTATCTGAATATGTATTTGCTAATAATATATCATAATCATACATCTTAGCAACTTCTTCTATCCCGTTTAATAATTCACTAACAAATGAATCCGAAACTTCAGGAACTATTACTCCTATTAATTGACTTTTTTTAGTTACTAAGCTTCTTGCTAATGGATTTGGAACATATCCAGTTTCCTTTATAACATCTAATACCTTTTGCTTTACTTCATCAGTAACTGGCTTAGAATCATTTATTACTCTTGATACTGTAGATATAGAAACGCCTGCTTTCTTAGCTACATCTTTTATTGTTACATTTGTTTTCATTTAGCATTCCTCCTTATCTTCATTTTTACTATATTTAATAAAATATATTCTTTAATCTGTGCAAAAATTAATTTTATCATAATTTTAGAACGATTTAAATATATTTCGACAAAAAATAACACGTCAGTAATATACTGACGTGTTATTTTTGTATATTTTATAGTTATTTAATTAGCATCCACAACCATCATTATCATCAAAGAATCCTGCACAAGAACAAGTTATTAATAATAATATTAAGAAAGGTATCCATGCCATTATGTCAATTTCTACCCAAGTTTCTCCAAATGCTAGGAATAAGAAGAATAATACTATTATCCACCATGCTCCTCCACCAAAACATCCATCATCGCCGAAAAATCTTGTTAACATAAATTTACCTCCTATTAAATTTTCTTTTTTAAATTTAGTTAGTTTTAATATCTAACTATTTTATATATTATGAATCTATATATTTTTTGGTTACTTATTATTTTATCTTATTGGTTTATTAACTATTTTAATATCATCTATTAAAAGCATCCATCGCAGCAAAGAAGTATTAATAATAGTATTAAGAAAGGTATCCATGCGCATATATCTAATTCTTCCCAACAATCTCCAAATGCTAAAAACAAGAAGAATAATACTATGATTACCCATCCACATCCGAAGAATCCCTCTTCACCAAATAATCTATCTAACATTTCACTTTCCTCCTGATGTCAATTTGATAATATGTCTAATTTAAAATCTAGAAGAACCCTCCACAACTACATAATATTAATAAAACTATTAAGAAAGGTATCCATGCACATATGTCTAACTCTTCCCAACAGTCTCCAAATGCTAAGAATAAGAAGAATAGTACGATTATCCACCATGCTCCTCCACCAAAACATCCATCATTTCCAAATAGTCTATCTAACATTGCGTTACCTCCTGTTGATGATTAATTATTTGAGCTTTCGCTCTTAAAATATACTATGCATGTTAAATACTTTTTGATAATAGTTTTATAAATTTTTAGTAGTATTTTTAAAATTATATATTTATATTTTCTAATATTTAAATTGGATAAAAATTAAATATATAATTTTAAAAATAAAAAAAGGCTACCCTAAGGCAGTCTTTTTTTATTTTTAATTAGCAACCACAATCAAATCCGTCATCGCATCCATCAAATCCACATGAGCAGACAATAAGAAGTAGTATTAAAAATGGAATCCAGTCAGTTATACATATTTCTGACCAACACTCTTGAAATGCTAAGAATAAGAAGAATAATACTATTATCCACCATGCTCCACCGCAGAAGAATCCATCTCCACCAAATAATCTACTTAATGATCCCATATATACCCCCTAATTTTTTGGATTGCTAAATAATTTTAGTTATTTAGCTAACCCATATTTAAAAATATTTTTAGAAGTCATATCTCAAATGTATCATGCTCTTAATTTATACTATGGAATTTTAAAAAAACGGTTACTATTTATTATTATTTTTTTATAAATTTTTGATATCTTACTAAATTGGCAATAAAAAAAGCTCTATATAGAGCTTTTTTTATTAACAACACCCATCATCAAAGTTAAATAATAAAAGTATTATTAATATTATCCAAATCCATGAATTGTCATCACAAAAGAAGTTATCAAGTATATCAGTTCCTAATAATAAAAATACTATTACAGCTATTATTAATAAACTTGAACCTCCAAATGGTGAATCGCATCCACATCCAAAACTTCTTAGAAGTTTATCTAGTTTTGACATATGGTTACCCCCTTTAAATGTTGGAAAACTTATAGCTTTCCTTACTTATTCATATGCGCGGGTAGATAAATATGTTACTTCTAATAGATTCTTGTCTAATAAACTATCTAATTCTTTTTCTGATAAATCATTGTATTTTTTCACTAATTCTAGATGTTTACCTTTTTCTTTATCATTGGATATACTATTAACTAAATTTTCTATTGATTTCATCCTATAATTTTTATATTTCTTTGTAAAAAAAGATGTTTTTGTATCTTTAATATGTGATTTAATATTTAATAATCTAGATATGTACTCTTCATTATTTTTTAATACATAATCTTCTTTTGTAATAAAATCTTCTAATATCATATTACCTTCTATTACATATGAACTTATCCTTTGAATATCTAAGTTTATGATATTGTAATATGAGTTTATTAATAGCACTACTACTACGCATATAGACGATGCTAATAAACCTATATACTTCATAACCATTCCTCCTATGTTTTTGTTTATATAAATATATATGCTTGTTTTACTACAATATTCTAATTTTTATATAATTTATATTGAAAATTTCTAGTTCTTATATTAAACTACAATTAAATTATTAATTTGATTTAGGAGGTCTACTATGTTTGAAAGAATTAGGGAAATAATAGCTGAACAATTAGGCATTGATGATTTAGATACTATAACTTTAAATACATCTTTAACAGAAGATTTAGAAGCAGATTCTTTAGATGCTGTAGAAGTTATAATGGCTTTAGAAGATGAGTATGGTATTGAAATTCCTGATGAAGAAGCTGAAAATTTCAAATGTATAGGAGATATATGTTCTTTTATAGAAGATAATAAATAATAAAAAACCGAGTTATTGACTCGGCTTTTTTATTTTTCCTCATAAAATTTTACATTTTTTATAGTTATATCTATACTTCCGTCATGATTTTGCTTTACACTATATTTCATAGGATCTTCAAAATTGCTTAAATCTCCTTTTATATCAAAACCTGTATCTGTTTTTATACTTCTTTTTTTAAGCTTTTTCTCTATCCATTCTTTATCTATGCTAAATGATTCATTTAAACCTTTGTCTTCCATATGCTCTTTAAAACTTTCTTTTAAATCAACGCTATCTATAGACTTCTCAACAAATTCATCTAAATCTATTTCTTCTTTTTCTTTTAAAGTATAATTTAATACACTTCTTATATCCTCAGCTTGTTTTATATCATTAGCTAATGCATTTGTTATCCAAGTTTCTGCACTACTTTTAAATACTTTAGTTTTATACTTATCATCAACTATCTTCTCTGCATTTAAAAACTCATTTATAAACTTAGATTCTAAATGTTCCTTTTCTGCATCTTTATCTAAAAGTCTTAAATGATATTCATCATTCATTCCTGTTAATCCTACAATTGCACATTGCTTTTGTCTTTGAGTTTCTGGTATACCTATTTCATTAGGTACCATTTGTATATTGAATTTATCATCTATAAATTCTATAGAATGTGTATATAATCTTTTGTAATCTAATTTTAATATACCAACATACTTCTCATCTTTTATTGTATATAAACAAATTGCTAAATCACAAGATTCTAATTCAGCATTGATTTTCATAGTATCAAATAAATATGCTGCTATTTCTTTAGAATTTTCTAAGAATGTACTTTCATCATATATAATTTGCTCACAACAATTTTTAACTACATTATTTTCATAATCTTTGAATATACCTTTTCTTAAGTCATCATCTTTACTTACTCTTTTAATTATTTTTTGAAAAAACTTATCTACTTCTTGACTTATTTTTCCTTCAAAATCATTTAATATAGGTACTTCACTATTTTTATCTAGTACATGTACTATAAACTTATGTATTATCATGTTTACACCTCTATCTTAATTTTTCTATTAATTTTTTCATATCTTCTGGAACTTGTGCTTTAAATTTTAATTTTTCTTTAGTTCTTGGTTGCTCAAATTCTAAACTATAAGCATGTAGGGCTTGTCTATTAATTAAATTTTCATCCACATAACCATATAATTCATCACCTATTATTCCATGTCCAATATGATTCATATGAACTCTTATTTGATGAGTTCTTCCAGTTTCCAACTTAACCTCTAGAACTGTAGCATCATTTAACCTATCTATTACTTTATAATGAGTAATAGACTCTTGTCCACGCTCATCAACTATTCTTTTTATACTATCTTCAGTCTGTCTATATATAGGTGCATTTATAGTTCCAAAATCATCCTTAACTATACCTTTAACAACAGTTATATACCTCTTATATACTTTGTCTTCACTCATATCTGTAGATAATGTATGATGTGCATATGCATTTTTAGCTACTATTACAAGTCCAGATGTATTCATATCCAATCTGTTCACAAATCTAATCTTAACTTTTTCATTTTTCTTGATTATATAATCTGTTACCCCATTAGCAATGGTATTATCACTATGACTTTTAGTTGGATGTACAACCATAAATGGAGGTTTATTTACCATTATCAAATCAAAGTCATCATAAATTATATCTAAGTTTAAATCTTCAGGTGTGAAATTAGCCATATCTTCTTCTATTTTCACTTCTATTAAATCACCTTTTTCTATGTTGGTACTAGGCTTTTTAAATTTTCCATTTACTAATACAGTTTGCTCTCTTTTCATTTTTGATAAAGACCTAACTGAAAAATTTAATTTATCTAATAATATTTCTTTTAGTGTTGAGTTTTCATCACTTGTGTAAGATATAATATTATATTTTTGTTCTTCTTTTTTGAACAAATTTACACCTACTTTCATTTATAATAACATTATATATTTTATACTATTTTTACATAATAGATAAGACTTTTTATTTATATGATACATTTTTACTAGAGTATCAATTACTTTTTAAATTATGTTATAATACAAGTGTAAAGAGGTGGGGATATGAAAAGAACTATAACTATAAATTCAAATTCATTGGATATATCTTTAAAAACTAGAGAAATACTAACTGATAAACTTATTAAGGCTGGTTTTTATGTAACCTATGATTTTGATATTAATTCAGAACTTATAATCTCTATTGGAGGCGATGGTTCTTTCCTAAAAACTGTTCATGACTTTAATTATCCTGAAATTCCTATTTTAGGCATAAATACTGGACACTTAGGATTTTTTACTGATGTTTACCCTGACTTTATTGACAAATTTATTGATGATTATATAAATAATAATTTTATATTGCAAGATATTTCCCTTATACAAGCTACAGTTTGTACAAAAGGAAGTTGTATAGATATGTATGCAGTTAATGATGTTGTGATAAAGGGTGATAAATCCAGGACTATTCACCTAGAGTTAAGTGTTAATAATAAAGATATTCAAAACTTTAGTGGAGATGGCTTATTAATCTCTACACCAACTGGCTCTACAGCATATAATTATGCTGCTGGTGGTAGCATAGTAGATCCTAGTCTAAAACTAATGCAATTAACTCCTCTACACCCTATAAATACTAATGCATATAGATGCTTTACCTCAAGTATTATATTCCCTCATGATGCTGTAATAGGCATTTTACCTGAATATAGGTTTGAAAATGCATTATTAGTGGTAGTTGATGGTGTTGAACACAGACTTGAGAGTATAACAAATATTTCAATTACAACATCTGATGTTAATATAAAATTAGTCAGGCTAGTAAATTATGAATTTTGGAGTAGAGTTGCAGATAAATTTTTATAATATTAGGAGGTATTCTTATGAAAATAGGCGTTATGAGTGATACTCATGGTAGTTTAGTGTATTTTGAAAAAGCTTTAGAAGTTTTATCAGATTGCGATATTTTACTTCATGCTGGTGATGTTTTATATCATGGTCCTAGAAATGATTTACCTGAAGGTTATAACCCTAAGAAAGTGATATCTAAAATAAATGAATTAGATAATATACTTATAGCTAGAGGAAACTGTGATGCTGATGTTGATCAAATGGTTATAAGTCATCCTATACAAAGCCCATATGTTTTAAGTCAGTTTGGAGAAACAAGAATTTTAATAAATCATGGATATGTAGACTCTAAGGAAGAAACTATCAAAAAGGCAAAATCTATGGGTGCTGATATATTAATACTTGGACATACTCATGTAAAAGAATTGTATGTTGATGAAAATTTAATTGTTATAAACCCAGGAAGTACATCTATTCCTAAAGATGGATCTCATTCAGTTGCAACTATAGATATAATTCAAACTCATGACGAATTAGATTTAGATATAAACTTAATAGATATAAATACTAAAGAAGTTATAAATTTATAATAATTATTTATTAATTAAAATATAAAAAATGAACTCTATTTAGAGTTCATTTTTTATATTTATTTTAAATTTGTATAATTCTCAGCTATTCTAACTATTAATTTAGCTCCTTTTTCCATTGCTGAAACTGGTATACATTCATTTTTACTATGGAAGTTTAATCCACCAGTAAATATATTTGGACAAGGTAATCCCATAAATGATAACCTAGCTCCATCTGTACCTCCTCTTATAGGTACTATTATTGGAGTTATATCAGTTTCTTTCATAGATTTTTCAACTACATCAACTACAAACTTAACTGGCTCTACTTTTTCTTTCATATTGTAATATTGATCTTTTAAATCTAGAGTTACTCTTCCTTCATATTTTTCATTTATTTTTTCTATTACAGATTTCATAAACTCTTTTCTTTGTTCAAACTTAGCATTATCATGATCTCTTATTATATAAATCATAGAAGCTTTTTCAACATTTCCGTTTAAATCATTTAAATGATAGAATCCTTCATATCCTTCAGTAGTCTCAGGTCTTTCACTTGCTGGGAACATTTCAGATATTTCTGCTGCTATGTGTAGAGCATTAACTAACTTATTCTTTGCACTACCTGGGTGTACATTTCTTCCTTGTATAGTTATAGTAGCTGCTGCTGCATTGAAGTTTTCATATTGAAGTTCTCCAAGTATTCCACCGTCTATAGTATATGCATATTTTGCCCCAAATTTTTCAACGTTAAATAAATCTGCTCCTCTACCAACTTCTTCATCTGGAGTAAATCCTATTTTTATGTCTCCATGTTTTATTTCTGGATTATTTATTAGGTACTCTATAGCAGTTACTATTTCAGCTATACCAGCTTTATCATCTGCTCCTAATAAGGTAGTACCATCTGTAACTATTACATCTTCACCTATTAAAGTTTCCATTTCTGGATAGTCTTTAGGAGATGTTACTACATTTAACTCTTCATTTAAAACTATATCCTTACCATCATAATTCTTAACTATTCTTGGCTTAACATTTTTTCCAGTTACATCTGGAGCTGTATCTAAATGAGATATAAATCCTATAGTAGGAACTCCTTCTACATTTCCTTTTAATGTAGCCATAACATAGCTATTTTCATCAACATGTGCATCTTCAAGACCTAAATTTTTTAACTCTTCTACTATGTATTTAGCAAATACTCTTTGTCCTTCACTTGATGGACAATTTGAGTTTTTAGGATCTGCAGTTGTATCAAATGTTACATACTTTAAAAATCTTTCAAGTACTCTTTCTCTCATGGCAAATTTTCCTCCAATATTTATAGTTATTTAAATTATATTTTTGTATCTCCATTTTCAAAACTAAAGGAATACGTTTTAATTATAATGCTTTATCCAAAATTTATCAAATATGGTATTATCTAAAAGCACAGGTTTTTCAATGCTTTTAAAAAATTTTTATTAAAATTTTTTAAATTATTTCTAGAAAATAAACTAATACATTTTTTCTAAAATTTTCTAAATTTTTTTTATATTCTTTTATAATAAAAAAGGTACTATAAATAGTACCTTATGTGAACACTCTTATTTTCTTTATTCTATTTTTATCTAAGCTTTCTATACAAAATTTCACATTATCAACTTCGATAACTTCATTTTCTTCAGGTAATCTTTTTAAATAACCTATTATAAACCCTCCTATAGAATCAAATTCTTCTGACTCTAAATTTGTTCCTATAAGCTCATTAACTTCTGATATTTTTTTACTACCATCTACAATAAATTCATCTTCTTTTATTACTTGAATATCTTCATCGTCATCATCATACTCGTCTTCTATTTCTCCAACTATTTCTTCAACTAAATCTTCTATAGTTATAAGTCCAGAAGTTCCTCCATATTCATCTACGACTATAGCCATTTGACTTTTATCTTTTTTCATTTCTTCAAGTAATTCTGTTATTTTTTTAAATTCATAAGTGAAAAATGCTTCTCTGACATATTTTTTAATATCAAATTCATTTATTTCTGATTCACTTAAAAATACTATATCTTTTATATTAACTATTCCAATTATATCATCCACAGATTCCTCATAAACAGGCATTCTACTAAATTGTTCTTCTTTAAATATGCTTATTACCTCTTCATAGCTATCTTGTGCATTTATACAAACCATATCTAATCTTTGAACCATAGCTTCTTTGGCTTGCATATCTCCAAATTGAAATACATTATTTATTATTTGTCTTTCTTCTATTTCTAAAACGCCTTCTTCGTGTCCTACATTAACCATTGTTTTTAATTCTTCTTCAGTAATGTATGGTTGACCCATATTGCTTTTTATACCAAATAATTTAAATATAACGTTTGTAATAATATTAAACACCCACACTATAGGTTTTAAAATAAATATTATTAATTTTATAGGTTTAGAAACAAATATAGACACTTTTTCTGAGTTGTTAGCAGCTATTGTTTTTGGAGTTATTTCTCCAAATATTAAAACTAAAATAGTCATTACTGCAGTAGCGACTGGAACAGCTTCTGATCTTCCATTTAATATAGTTATAAATAATGATGTAGATAAAGATGTAGCTGCAATATTAACTATATTATTTCCAACTAATATAGAACTTAAAAGCTTTCCTGAGTCTTCTGTTAATTTACTTACTAAATTAGCTCCTTTAACTCCTTCTTCTTGCATATGTCTAATTCTTATTTTACTAAGTGACATTAAAGCTGTTTCAGATGCTGAGAAGAATCCTGAAGCTATAAGCAATACTCCTAATATCACTAACTGAATAATAATACTACCTTCGGTCGAACCCAATTTTTACCACACTCCTAGTTTATTCTTTTTATATAATTATATCATAGTCTTTAAAAATTTGGAAATACCATTAAAGTAAATACCACTTCCAACTAATATTTAATCAAGTATGTTAATAAAAACTTATACTCTAATTACTATATATATTATATTGTTCATTTAGAAGTAAAATTATCATATATATAATATATTTTTTATATCTACATAAACTACTATCAATATATATTTTAGGAGGTATTACATGAAAGATTTGCTAGATAAAGGAGCTGTTTTACAAAGAGATATGAAGACTTATGCTATAGCTCCTCACGTACCAGCAGGAATTATATCATCTGACCAACTGAGAAAACTTGCTGACGTTGCCGATAAATATAATGCACAAGCTATAAAGATTACAGCTGCACAGCGTATAGCATTAGTTGGGCTTGATGAAAAGGATATAGATTCAGCTTGGCAAGATTTAGGTATGAAACCAGGTGCTGCTATAGGTTTATGCGTAAGAAGTATTAAAACTTGCCCTGGAACTACATTTTGTAAAAGAGGTTTTAGAAATTCTGTAGATATTGGACTTAAACTTGATGATAGATATCATGGAATGGATTTACCTAATAAACTTAAAATGGGGGTTAGTGGTTGTCCTAATAGTTGTGCAAATAACCATACTAGGGATATAGGCCTTATGGGTACTCCTAAAGGATGGACTGTATTTGTAGGTGGAAAAGGTGGAACTGTACCTAGAATTGGTGATAGATTAGCTATGGGTGTATCTGATGAAAAAGTCCTAGATTTAGTTGATGATATAGTAAAATTATATGCATCAAATGCTACTGGAAAAGAACGATTAGGGGCTTATATAGATAGGATAGGATTTGAAGAGTTTTCATCTAATTTTGATTTAAATAAATATAAAAATTAATAGCAAAAGGTTATAAATTCTTATTTTAAATAGTAACAAATATTATTTTTATGCATATAATGACATTAAGAAAGATAAAAAATCATCTTTCTTAAATAACAAGATTTAATATATATGAATAATATTAAAATACTTGTTAATAATTCAAATATGATCGGAAAATAGATAATTTCTATCCCCCCTTATTTATCACCTATACCCCCCTTGTATAGGTGATTTTTTTATTTATTTTTCGATTTAATGAATATAAAATTTGAATTTGTAAATAATTATAATGTACGAGAAAAGTTAAATATATCTCTCCCCCTAATAATAAAAATACAATGGTTTAAATTTATCTTAAACACATTGTATTTTTTATTTTTAACTATATTCTATTTTAACCTTTGAACCATTTCCAGCTTCACTTGGAGTAACTATTAATTTTACTGGTACTCTATTTTTTAATTCTTCAACATGACTTATTATTCCAACACTCAACCTATCACTGTGAAGTCTTTCTAATGAACTCATAACAATTTCTAAAAGCTCACTATCTAAAGATCCAAAACCTTCATCTAAAAAGAAAAATTCTAATGGAGCACTTCCTTTAAGTTGTATTTGTGATGATAATGCTAATGCTAAAGATAATGATGTTAAAAATGTTTCTCCTCCAGATAAAGTATCAACACTTCTTCTTATTCCTCCATTAAAATCATCTCTCATAACAAAGTTTAAAGTTGAGTCAATCTCTAATGCATATCTACCCTTAGTTATATCTTTTAATCTCTTAGAAGCTTCTATAGCTATATATTTTAATTGACTTGTTGATACATATTCAACTAACTTATTTCCTTGTATAACTTTATCTAGTTCATCTAATAAATCTACTTTATGTTGAACCTTTTTAAATTCTTTATTTATATCTTCTATCTTCTCTAAAGCTTCTTTTAAATTATTTGCATGTAACTGTTTTGCACCCTTATCTGAATTTATATTCTCAATCTTAATTTTAATATCAGATATACTTTTCTTTAGTTCATCATAACTTTCTTTAGTTACATATTCTTTTCCTATTTTATTTTTTAAATCTTTTATTTTCAATTCTATTCTACTACTTTTTTCCTTATAATCAGATATTTCATCTTTTAATTTATTAATAAATTCTTCATCTAATATGCACCTTTTTACTGCATAAATCGATTCAAATTTATATTCTTTTAATAAATTAGTTAATATCATTTGTTGATTTTCATATTGTTCTTTAGAGTTTTTTAAGCTTCCTTCTATATTATTTTTTTGTGCTAAATGTTCTTCTATACTTTTTAATTTATCATCTTTTTTTAAACTTAAGCTACGTTCTTGATTTATTATATTATTTATAGTAATTTCGATATCTTCTAATATAAGTTTTGGAGATTTACCTTTTGTTGTAGATATTAATTCATTATACTTTTCATCTCTTATCTTTTTCTTTTCTTGTCCTAAATCTTTAAGTCTAGATGATTCTAAATCTTTTTCATGAATTTGTTTTTGTATTAATTCAAGTTTTTCTATATTTTCATTTTTTTCTTTTTGCTTTTGATCTAATTTCTTATTTAGTTCTTCTAATGTTTTTTCATTATTATTTATTTCATTTACTTTAGATTTTAAATCATTTATCTTTAGTGTACTTTTTAAACTTAAATATTTATCTTTTATAGTATTATATTTACTTTCTATATCATCTATATCTTTATTTATATTTTCTAGAGCTTTTTTTGTACTGTGAATATATTCATCTAACTTTATATATTCTTTTTCTATCTCATATTTACTTTCTTTTAATTGAACAACCTTTTTATCTACATCTTCTTTGTCTTTTTTCCATAAATCTATATTAATTTTTAAATTCTCTAATTTTCTTTTCTCTTCATCATATTTTCTGGATAGTTCATCTACATTATCACTTCCAATTTTTAAAGTTAATTCTTTTAACTCTTTTTCTTTAATTTGATATGCTGATTTTATAGAACTATTTTTTATATTATATTTATCTAAATCAGCTTTTAATGATTTTTGTTCTAATTTATAGTTTTCTAATTTCGAACTTGTATATTCAACTTGATTTGATGTATTTGTTAAATCAAGTTTTATATGATGAGTAGATCCACAAACTGGACAAGGAGTATTCTCTTTTAATTCTTTTCTTAGTTCATTGGCTAAGTTAATATATCTTAAATTATTTAACTCTTTTTCCAAATCTTCTATTTCTTTAGATTTTCTTTCTAGTTTATCTTCTATTGAACTTATTTCTCTCTCTACTTTAAATTTTTGTTCTTCTATTGTATTTAATTCATCTTTTACTATTTTTTTTCTATTTTCATGTTCTTTTAAAATTTCTATTTTATTTTTAAGAACTGCTAAAATTTCATTACTTTTTATTAAATTATCATTTTCTCCTGGACATTTATTAATTATAGTTTCTTGTTTTTTTATTGCTTCTTCTAAATCTTTGTTTATATCATCTTTATGTTTTTTTGATTTTCTAAAATCAAATTCTTTTTCTGAAAGTTCTTTTTTTAATACCTCTCTTTTTTCTGCACTTTTTTTAATTTGAGCATTTAGTACTTCATATTCCTTTTCAGTATCATAAGCTAAAAATACTTTTTGTTTTAAGTCTGCTGAAATTCTTAAATCTTTACTTTTTATTTCTAAGTCATTAATACATTTTTCAATAGATAATTTATTTGAATTTAATTCTATTTTAGATTTATCTAAACTTTCTTTTTCAATTATTAATTTTTTATAATTAGTTCTTAGTATTAAAAGCTCTTTATCCAATTCTTCTACTTGGGATTCAAGTTCTATAGCTCTTTCAAGTTTTACCTTTTTTTCACTTAATCTAGGCAATTCTATATCTTTTTTAGTTTTTATTTCTTCATATTGATTTTGAATTAATATAAGTTCTTGTTTCTCAATATTTAATGTATTTTCTATATCTTTTATACTGCATTTATCTTTATCTATACTTTTTTCTAAAGAATTTATATTTTCTATATAAGGTTTAATTTTTTCTGCTTTATATGCATTTTCTAGTTTATTTTCTTTATCTTCTATATCTTTTGATTTTAAATCTATTTCTTTTTTTTCAAATTCATATTTTTCAAGTTCTAATTGTTTTTCATATATGTCTTTACACTTCTCAAATTTTAATTCTATGTCTTTTAATTCTTCTTTATATTTGCTTTCACTTAAATTTAATTCTTTTAATTCATTTAATACATTTTTATATTCTTCTTCAGATATTCCTTCATATCCACCTAATTTTGTATTTAAGATAAGTAAATTTTTATTTTCTTCACTTTTTCTTTGTCTTACTTTATCAATTAACATTCGCCCATACTTTTCTAATCCAAATATTCTCTCAAGCATGTTCCTTCTTTCAGCTCCAGTTAACTTTAAAAAATCATTAAACTTACCTTGTGGTAAAACAACTGATCTTGTAAAATCATCAGCTGTAAGTCCAACTACTTCTGAAATTTTTTTATTAACTTCAGTTGCTTTATCAGCTAAAACTGTACTTTCTTCTTCATTGTGAATTTCAACTAATCTACAGTGACTAGTTAATATACCACCTGTTTTAGTTCTTTTTATAGTTCTATCCACTATATACCTTTTTTTAGAATCTTTACTTCCAATTTCAAATTCATAAGATATATTAGCCTTTTCACTAGCACTATTTATATACTCTTTAGTGTTTCTTGGTATATTTCCATACATAGCCATAGTTATAGCATCTAATATTGTAGATTTACCACTACCTGTTGGCCCAAATATTCCAAACAGGCCTCTTTCTGTTAATTTTTCAAAATCTATGACCTGATTATCTACATAACTATTTAACCCACTTAACTTTAATTTAATTGGTTTCATTTATATTTTCACCCTCTTCACTGACTATATCTAAAAATAAATCCATTAATTCTCCCTTAGGTTCAACACCTCTACTAAAAGAATAAAAATCTTTAAAGAGTTCTCCCATAGATTTTTCTTTCATATCTATAACTTCTTCTTGTTCATTAGTTGTAATTATAGGCCTAATTTCTATAATGTCTTTAAGTGTATCTTTCATCTTCTTTATATCTGATTGTGATAATACTTCTTCCGTTTTTATTTCAAAATAAGACCATATATCTCTATCTTTATTTTCTTCACATATTTTTAAAGCTTCTTCTATCCCACTGCATTTAAATACTTCTATTGGTTTATAGTTTTTAAAATATATTTGATTTATATTTGGTTTTTCACCTGCTTTTATCTCAACTATATTAGCTCCTTTACTGTAACTTCTTTCATCTTTACTGTATTGAAGAGGAGATCCTGAATAATATGCATTTAGTCTTTCTGATACTTTTTGAGGCTTATGTAAATGTCCTAGTGCTATATACTGAGCATTTTGGGGTAAGTCCTTAGTATTTACAATAAGAGTTCCTCCTAGTTCTATAGGTCTTTCAGAATCTGTGGTCTCTCCCCCTAAAACAAATAAATGTGATACTGCTATATTTATAGTGTCTTCTTTAAATCGACTAGTTGTTGATTTGAAGATTTCACCAATTTTTTCAGTATAAGTTTGTTGTTTTTCTTTATCATCTGAACTTTTAACTAAAACTTCATTTAATCTTTTTTCGCTTGGATAAGGAAGTGTAGATATAACTACACTCTCATCCTTTATTTTTAATTCTAAAACTCCTGCTTCACTAAAAACTATCTCAAATCCATCGTACTTATAAGGTTGTGTATAACTATTTGGCATACCTAAAATTATTATTCCCTGCTCATGAGCTAATGGACTTGCTGCTGATAATCTTTCTGGATTATCATGGTTTCCAGCTATAATAAGCACACATCTTTTTCCATTTTGAGATAATTCACTTACTGTTTTATAAAATAATTTTTCAGCCTGTGCTGGAGGGTTTGATGTATCATATATATCTCCTGCAATAATAACCATATCTATATCATTTTCATTAACTATATCAATAAAATCTTTGCAAAACTTTTCTTGTTCGGCTAATCTTAAATGACCTTCTAAATTTTTACCTAGATGCCAATCGGATGTATGTATAAACCTCATAATATCCCTCCTACAGTTTATAAAGTATTTCTTCCTCTAACCCAAATAAATATATATATGCTTCCTTTATATTTTTTCCTGTTAATTGATTTAAAGCTTTACTATATATCTCAAGTTGTTTTGTATATCTATTTATAACTTCATTTTTATTTTCTTCATTTACAAAATCAGTTTTATAATCTATTATAACTATTTCACCATCTTCTTCAAAATAAGCATCTATTATCCCTCTTACCATCAAAGTATCATCATTTACTATATATTTAAATTCACCTTCTGCTTCAAATATATCTCTAATACCAATTTGTAAATAAAAAGCTTGCTCTCTTTTTAAAAATGAAGCTTTTAGCATTCTTTTTCCTAAATTAGATTTGAAAAATTTTAATACTTTATATGGATTAATAGTATCTGCTTGAGTTTGAGTTAAAATTTTCTTTTTAACTGCTAAGTTTATTTCTTCTTTTATATCATTTAAATTACTTACCTTACTTAGGTTTACAATTTGCATAAATAAATGCATTATAGTACCTTTTTGAGCTGCTGTAATTTTATCTTTACTTTCACTTTCCTGTATAAAAAGTGGGGTTTTTATTTCTGTTGGTTTGCTTATTAAATCTTTAGCAATATAATCTTCTTCTAATTGACTTTCTAATCTTTTAATTTCAGTAACAGATATTGTTGCTGCTCTGTTTACAGATTCTATAAATGGATATTTATAATCTAATTTATTACTTATTAAGCCATAGTAATCACTATTATCTTTATCTAAATCCATATTTAATAATATAGAATCTATAGTTTCCTCATCCTCAATATCTTCTTTTTCTATCAATACATCACTTTTATCCCACACTCTTGCTTCCCACTTTGACTCATGTTCATTAAAAGTGTCAGTCTCTAGATTTATTAACTCTCTTATATTACTTAAATTTTTATGCTTTAAAACTGCCGGCATTATCCAATCTAAAAAATTTTTCCCCTTTAAAATTTGATATTCTGAAACTGGACCAACATTTTCTATATCTTCCCCCCATTTTTTTATACTAGAATCTATATCCTTTATTGAACCAGTTATAATTAATTTTTCTTTTGGTCTTGTAAATGCCACATATAAAACTCTCATTTCTTCAGATAAGTTTTCCATATTTATAATAGTTTTTAGTGCTTCTTTTGCTATACTTGGATAAGATATTTTTCTATTGTAATCTACAAGTTGAGGTCCATATCCTAATTTATGATGATATAAAATATTCTTTTTAAAATCTTGGGTATTGAAATTTTTACCCATACCTGCACATATAACTATAGGGAATTCTAATCCTTTACTTTTGTGTATACTCATTATTCTAACTACATTAGCATTTTCTCCTAATGTTTTTGCACTTCCCATATCAGAACTTGAGCGTTTTAATTTTTTTATAAAGTTTATAAAGTTAAATAAACCTTTAAAACTTGTTGATTCAAATTGCTTAGCTCTTTCAAATAAAACTTTTAAATTTGCTTGTCTTTGAGTTCCAGCCGGAAGAGCTCCTACATATGCATAATATCCAGTCTCTATATATAAGTACCATAAAAATTCATCAGTGCTCATATATAATGATTTTTTCTTAAAGTCTTCTAACTTGTCTATAAAGTACTTAACTTTATTGCTTAATTCATCATTTTTTTCACAAGTTAATTTTAATACTTCATAAAAACTTTTCTGTCTATCTTCTATTCTTATATCTATAAGTTCCTCTGGTGTAAATCCAAACATAGGTGATTTTAGTACTGCTATAAGTGGTATATCTTGCATTGGATTATCTATTATTTGAAGCAATGAAATAATAGTTTTTATCTCTATAGTATCAAAATATCCTATTCCTGTATCTGCATATGTTGGTATATCCATATTCATTAATTCATCAACAAAAACTGGTGCCCAACTCGATGTTGCTCTTAATAAAATTACTATATCTTTAAATTCTACATTTCTGTATGAATCTAGTTTCTTGTCATACACTTTCATTGCTTTTTTACTTTCATCAGGCTTTATCAAATCTTTTATTATCTTCCCTATCATCCTAGCTTCTAATTGTATATTGTCTATTTCTTCTCTCTCTTGTTCATTCTCATCAGAACTTTCTTCAACTTTACTAGACTTTTGCATTAAATGTATTTCTGTAGCCCCACCTACTATAGCATTTTCTTCTTCACATTCTTTAAAAGTTGCACCTAAATTTAGACGTTCATTTTCATTATATTCAATCTCTCCTATATTTCTACTCATTATATTTTCAAATATATAATTAGCTGAATCTACCACTTCTTTCCTACTTCTAAAGTTTTTATAAAGCATTATTTTTCTATTTTTGCTACCTTCTTTAGTATCATAATTAGCATACTTTTCAAGGAATATTTCAGGTTTAGCTTGTCTAAATCTATATATACTTTGTTTAACATCTCCAACCATAAATCTATTTGGATTTTCAACTTTAGCTATTGTGCTTAATAAAACTTCTTGTACTAAATTACTATCTTGATATTCATCTATAAATATTTCTGAAAATCTATCTATATATATTTTAGCTACATCTGAAGGAACAACATTTCCTTCTTCATCTTCGTCAGTTAAAATATCTAGCGCAAAGTGTTCTATATCACTAAAATCTATAATCCCTTTTTCTTTTTTCTTTTCTTGATACTTTTCTTCAAAAGATATTACTAGATCTGAAATAGACTTTACAACTGGATATAAATATCTTATCTCATGGCAAACTTGACTATTACTCTTATAAAAAGTAGATCCTATTATACTTTCTAAAGATTTTTTATTTTTATCTCTTATTGCTTTAGCACTTTCTCTTGCTTGTTTTATATATTCTGGAGTATCCTTTGGAAGTCTTTTTACTCCTTTTGAAAAGTTTTCAAATTGCATATTACTCATATAGTAATACGCTTTATCCCATCCTTCATTACAAGCATTTAATATTTCTAATATCTTAAAGTATTCTATATTAAGTTTTTCTTTATAACTTTCTAATTCTTCGATTCCATCTACATAATATATAGCTTTTCTCATGCTAGATTCTATTCCTTTTATCTCTATCTTTACATTATCTAATATAGACTCTGCCCATATAGAGTTTGAAAAATCAAAATCATCATTTATATTAAATAGCTCAACAGAATCATGTAGCCATTTTTTAGGATAAGGTGAAGCCATAGCAAAATTATATATAGATAAAATAATTTCTTGTAGTTCTTTATCTCCTCTTTTTTCAGCATAACTTTCCACTAAATTTAAAAATCCTATATCTTTAGCTTGATAGTACTCTTCAAAAACTTCTTCAATTGATTCCTGTTTTAAAAGAGAACATTCTGTTTGATCCCCTATCCTAAAATTAGGATCTATATTTATCTTATGAAAATTTGATTTTATTACATCTAAACAAAATGAATGTATAGTTGTAATGCTTGCTCTATTTAAAAGTACTAATTGATTTTGTAAATGACTATTTTCAGGATTTTTATCCAAAGCTTTAGCTATAGCATCCCCTACACGTTCTCTCATTTCTGAGGCTGCTGCATTTGTAAATGTAACTACTAATAGTTTGTCTATGTCTACTGGATTTTTAATATCTGTTATTATTTGTATTATACGTTCAACTAATACTGCTGTTTTTCCTGAACCTGCAGCTGCTGCCACAAGTAAATTACAATTTCTACTATCTATAACAGCTTGTTGTTCATCTGTCCATTTAGGAGAACTCATCTACTCAACCTCTCCTCTCATTTTATTTATTATTTCATCTTGACTTTTTTTGTTTATAATTCTATAGTTATTATCCTTAAATGTACTATCAAATTGGCATATTGATGAAAAACTACAAAAATCGCAAGATGTTAACTCTTTAGATTTATATGGAGTTATGCCTATATTTCCATCAAGCATATCTTTACTTAATTCTTTTATAGTATGTTTTACATACTTTCTAAGCACATTAAATTCTTCTTGATTTACCCCTGAAGTAGTCTTTGATATTGTCCCATCTTTATTTATAGAGACAGGTACTACTAAAGATGTTCCTTTATCTCCTTCTGGTAATGTATTATCCATTTTTCTAATTACATTGCTATCTTTTAATACCAAACCTTTCATTTTAAGTTGTTTTAATATTTCTTCTCTTATATTATCATCTTCCATATCTTCATTAGATTTTATTATAGGATCATCTATTTTAAAATAAAGTATTGCTGCAGGGTTTAAATTTCCATCATTATATTTTGAACTTTCTAATATTGCATCTAAATATACCAATAATTGAAGTTGCAATCCATAATACACATCTGTTAAGCTTATATTTTTATTACCTGACTTGTAATCTACTATCCTTATATATTTTTCCTGTCCTTCTTCTAGCATATCTACTCTATCTATTTGACCTATTAAGTTTATCTCTTCTCCATTATCTAAAACTATTTTAATCGGAGGATATTTTCCTTTTACACCAAACTCAACTTCATAATCTGTAGGGTCAAAAGATCCTTTTTTTATCTGTTCACTAATTATAGATATTGCAAATATAAGCATATTTCTTAATCTATAAGATAGATATTTATATCTTGCTGAACTTTCTAGTATATATCCAGGTATTTTTGATATTAATTCATCCACTATAATTGTGACTTTATCAACTATATATTCTGGAGTTATTTCTCTCCAATCTAAATTATCTTTAGATAATTGTTTTGAAAACTTGTCTAATATATTATGAACGAAAGTTCCAAAATCAGGTGGAGTAAATTCAAACTCTTTTCTTTCTTTTGCTTTAAGACCGTATTGAATAAAATATGCAAATGGGCATTGAGCATATTTTTCAAGTCTTGATACACTAAATAATTTATTATTATATAATTCTCTTATCTTCTCACTTTCTACCTTCTTAACTTGATTAGTATAATTTAGTCCTTCCACTATGTTTTTAGCTCTAATATGATAATCTTCATCTTGTATATAATATTTATATAAATCTAGCCATACAGGATTTATATATTTATTTTCTTCAAAATCTTTTATAGATTTTATAAGTTCATTAAAAACTGGTGCTTTTGTAGTTATATTTTCAACTATATCTTCACTAGTAGCATAAATTCTATCACTTAAATAACTTTCATTCTTAATATTTTTGAAAATCTTTTTAAGTCTAGAAACTATTACAGATGGTCTTAAAGTTTTTCCTTCATGATCGGCTATAGGATAAGTTATTGTTAGAGAGTTTGTTGTTGATGTCAATGCTTTATACACTAAAAATTGTTCTTCAAATGTCTTTGTCTTACTATCTATATCTACTTCAACCCCACTGTTTTCTAGATTTTCTCTATCTTTATCATTTAATATCCCATCATCTTTTGATATTAATGGGAATATTCCATCTGTAGTTCCTATTAGATATAAATATTTAGTATTTTGATTTTTCATTCTATCAACGCTACTTACTAAAACTTGATCTAAACTTGGAGGAACTGTAGCTAGTTCATATTCATCAAATCCTATACTTATTACTTTAATAAATTTATCTAAACTTATTGTATCTTCTCCCATAATTTCAACAATTTGATCTAATATATCAACTACGATTTCCCAAACTTGAGAATATTGATTAGCTAAATCTATATCATTATTTGATTTGAAATTATCTATCATATTCTTTATAGTATCTGGTATATTAATATCTAGTAAAAATTCATATATATACTTACATATATCTTTGGCTTTATTTTTACCTTTTACTTTTTCTTGTAACTTAATTATAGGATTTATTACTATTTTTCTGATTTCATTAACTCTTTCTATAACTTCTATCTCATATTCATCTTCATCATCATTTAATCTATGATTTAATCTATAATTCCATCTTTCTTCAAACCACTTCTTACCTTTTATCCCATTTGCTAAAACATAATTTTCAAGTAAACTTATATCTTCAATATCAATTCCTAATAATCCACTTTTTAAGTATCTAAACATAGTTTCATAACTATATCTTCTACTTTGCATTTCTAATGCTGATATTATTAAAACTATGATAGGATTATTTTTAGCTTCCGTTTTGTTATCTATAAAATTTGGTATCTCATATTCTTTAAATATTGATTGTACTAAAAAATCATATCTATTTAAATCTCTAGTTGATACAGTTATATCTCTATATCTAAGACCTTGTTCTCTTACTAAAAATACTATTTCTTTTGCTATTTGCTCTACTTCTGAATATAAATTACTAAATTCTTTTATAGCTATACTTTTAGTTTCTCCTTCATAAACTTTATAAGGATATGAAAAATAGTTTCTTTCTAAATGTTCTAACTCTTCATTTCCATCAAATCTTTTTATTTTAGTTGCATTTAAACTTATATCAGGTTTTATGTTAATTCCAGATTCCAAACATAATTTTCTTAGTTTTTCTTCTGTAAATTTAGTACGGGAAAATACATCTCTCTTATTATAAGTTTTTACTAAATTGTTATCTAAAGTTAAAGCTATATTAACTTCAGATGCCTTTAATAGTAAACTTCTTATTACTCTGTACTGATTTGGTGTAAATCCTGTAAATTCATCTATATATATTTTTGCGTTGTCAAAATAGCTACACATTTCTATTTTATCTGCTAGTGATGCTAATAAATCTTGTGAGTCTATATAGTTTTCATGTAATATTTTTTCATAATTATCATAAATTTTACTTATATCTTGTAATTTCAACTTAAGTGTTTCACTATTAACTTCTCCTGCTACATTTTCTAAAGCTTCTGATGTAATATTATACTGCTTAAATTCAGATATCATATCTGATATAGTTCCTATAAATCCTGGTTGATTAGATGCTTTTGAAAAAATTTGTAAGTCATCACTAACTTCATCTAATGCTTTATAAATCATCATAGATCTACCACTTGCATTTATATTTATATCTGTAAGTCCTCCAACTTGAGAAAATACTATATTACTTAATGTTTTAAAGCTAAGAACCCTTGCTCTAAGATAAGGATCCTTTTCTATATGTTTACTTAATCTTTTTTCACTTTCAAATGTATATTGTTCCGGAACTAATAATATTATAGGAGCAGTATCTCCATCATTTACTTTTTTTGATATATCATTTAAACAATATGTTGTTTTACCACTACCACTTCTTCCGAATATAAACCTAAGACTCATATATTTCATCCTCCAATATGCTATAGTTTATATCTTCATTGTTACATAACTTATTAAATTCACAAAACTTACAATGCTTAGTATTTTTTATACTAGACTCATCATCGTAATTTGTTTTTCTTATATTATCTATATAAACTTCTATTTGTTTTTTTATACTGTTATGTCTTTCTTCACTGTATTGAATAGTTATCGGCTCATTGTAATATTCTGGTTGATAATAGTTTATACTTATATTCTCATAATCTAAATTTAAGTTATGTATTTTATTTACAACTTCACCACATAAAAATAAATAAACTAGAGTTTGAATTCTGTTTTCAACATTTTTATATTCTAATTTTCTATTTTCTGTTTTCCAGTCCCATATGCTAATATTATTTTCATCTAAAACTATTAAATCATACTTTGCTTGTATATTAAATTTTCCTAATCTATATCTTGCTTCATACTCAGGAAGATAAATTTTATTCTTCTTTATAGGCACAAGTCTTTTTATTTTATCCAGCCATATATTAAATTCTTTATTATCTGCATATTCTATTCCTGTTGGTATATTGCTAAAATGTCGTTCGCATATTAGATGAAAATCCGTACCTAATCTAAGATTTTCATAATATTCTCTGCTACCTTCATCATCTTGCTTCCAATTTAGCTTATCTATATATTTAAATTTAAATTTTAAAGGACAATTTTTATATGTATTTATAGAATTTTGACTGTATAAAAAATTATCTAGTTTTTTATTCAACTAACTCACCCCTTTTTTCTTTTATAAATCTACCTAACTTATTAAAATAAAAAGATGGCTTTTGTTGTTGCTTTTTATTTAAATTGTTATCCTTATAAGTGTGTCCAGATAACATTAACATCTCTTTTGCTCTAGTTATACCTACATATAACAATCTTATTTTTTCATTTATTATATTTATTTTGTGTTTATACATACAATCTTTTGGTTTTTCACCTGTTACAATAGCTTCCACTTCTGATTTAGCAATAGCTACTGGATTTTTATACCTATCTTTTAAGTACCATAACTCACCTTGGAATTTTTGATTTATATCTGCTGGAAATTTAAATTCAGTTAAATCAAGTAAAAATACTACATCCCATTCCATTCCTTTTGATTTATGATAGGTACATACAGTAATCCCACCAGGTTTAGGTTCATATCCATTTATTTCATATATAATCTCGCTTATATAATTGAACACTCTATTTCTATCATCTAACAATATTTTACCTATGTCATATAAACTTGTATTTGGATTATCTAAAATCAAATGTTTTACATAAAAAGCTACATAATATATCATTGATTTTTCTTCACAAGTTACGTCTATGTTATCTCCTATTAGTAAAATTAGCTCATCCAATTTTACTGATATGTAATCTAAAATATTTTTTATTTTATTTATACCATTTATAAAGTCAAGATATATTTTATCTTTGTTATCTATTACAATATCTTTAATCACGTTATCTGTATCGTATATTATATCTTCAACATCGTACCTTTTTAATTTAGATAAAAATTCATCTTTTCCAATTTTATTATCTGTATTAATATATATCTTATCAAATATATTTACTAATTTATTAACATCATCACACTGTGCTAAAAAATCAACTATATATCCTATACTATTTATGACTTTTCTTTTATGAGATGAATTTGGTCCAAGCTCATCAAATTCTATATTATGACTTTCTAAAACTTCAGCAACTTCTCTTACCTGATTATTAAATGGAACTAATATTACTATACTTTTTTCTGGAGTTGTTCTTTTTATATATTCTATAAATTTAACAGTCTGAGCTATTTCTTTTTCCCAAGTTTCATACCATTTTGCATTCAGTAAGTATTTATCTGTCTTTGGATTTTCCTTATATCCTTTACCTTTTTGAACTGTCCTAATTACCATTTTCTCTAAAGCACTTTTACAATCATTTAAATAAAAATCTTTTGTTATAAATTCTACTAACTCATTTGCTAACTCTATAATATCTTTAGAACTTCTATTAGACATATCCATCTTGTAACAATTATCAGCTTCTTCCATAAAATTTTTAAAAAATATTGGGTCTGAGGAAGAAAAAGTTCCATTTATACTCTGATTAACATCACCAACTCTTACTAGATTATTATTATTTTCTGATATTAATTTTATTATTTTACCTTGAAGTTCATTAGAATCTTGACATTCATCTTCAAATATATATGAATATCTATTTTGAAATTTAATTTTCAAATCTTCATCATTACTAAGTGCTTCATATGCAAGTATTAAAATATCATCATAATCTAAAAGTCCATTATTTTTTAATCTCTTATCATATTCTTTATATATAGGTAAAATGCACTTTAATATTCCTTTATGTCCATTTAATATTATATTTTCTAGTTTTTGAGGAGAAATATATTTATACTTTAACTCGCTTATAGAATTTACTACTAAATCAAAGAATCCTTGATTCCATGCTTCTAGACATCTATTTTTCCATTCATCATCTCTTTGTTCTTTAACAAAGAAGTTAAAAGCTTTTTCGCCTCCATTATTTTTAAAATTATTTATACATTCATTTAATATTATGCTTTTCTTTAAATCATCTACTATGCTAAACTCTTCATTTAACATAACTATTTCAGGTTTTTCTTTTATTATCTTTACAGCTAGGCTATGTATTGTCATAACTTCATAGGAATTAGTTTCCTTTATATCATTTTCTTCTAATAACTTAGCTATTCTGCCTTTAAAATTATTAACTGCACTATTCATATATGTAAGTATAAGTATTTTACCAGGTTTATTCATACCTTCTTTTATTAACTTAGCAACTAAATTTGTAACTATGAAGGTTTTTCCAGCTCCTGGAACCGCTGGAACTGCCATAGTACCTCTCTCATAATTAATTATAGGTATTTGATCTTCTCTGTAATTTATTTTACTCATTGAAATCACCTTTATTTATTAACTTTAAAATTAGACTATATAAAAGACCCTCTTGTATATATCCATTTACTGTGTATTCACTTTTATATGCATATACTTTCTTTGTGTTTAGTAATAAATTATATACTGTATTGTATAAATAATACTCCTTATAGAATTCTTCTATATCTTCAGTATAAATTTGATTATGACCAAAAGATTTTTTAAGTACCTGTACATTACTTATTTCTTTTTCAGATTTCATACTCCACATATTACTTCCTATATCTAACCATATTTGTATAGGATGATTCATATTATGTGATATGTAAGTGTATGGTGTAGTAATTACTATAGAGTTTTCTTCACTAAACTCCTCTAATTCAGATAAAGAGTAATAATCCTTTATACTTGTTTTAAGTGCTTCTATAAAAATCTTTTCTTTAGTTTTATTTCTATCAAATCCTAATAAACTTATATTATCTGTAAAGTTCTCACTTTCTTGGATTATCCTTTTGCAAATTTTTACATTTTCTTTTCCATTTGAAAGATTTAATAACTTTTCTATATAAAATTTAATTAAAAACTCATATATACTTATATTCTTATCTTTTTTATCTTCTATATAATTTAGCAAATCTATATATTCATTGCATGTATATTTATCTCTTAATATCTTTAGAGATTTAATTTTATTCTTATTTAATAAAAGACTTATAAAACATATATAATCTTCTTCATTTAATAATTCTTCGCACTCATAAAATATACATGAAGCTACCATTAATGCATGTGCATATGGGTAATCAATAATTCTTTTATCTTTTTTTGTATTATAAACATCTATCTTGTTTTCTAATAAAAGATTTTTTATTTGATAATCTAATATAGTACTATTTATAGGACATATTATAGCTATATCTTTTGGCTCACATCCGTTTTTTATAAGTTCTATAACTTTATTAATTGACTCTACTACCATCTCACTATATAATTGATTACTTTGGTTTAAATTTATATCTTTAGATAAATTGATTAATTTTTTTATATCTACATTTTCAATATATCCATTTTCTATAACCTTACATTTTTTAAATATCTCTTTTTTTATGTAAGCCATATCCACATTATTAAAAGATGCATAATCTTTAGTTTCATTAATATATATATGTGAGTCATATACACTATCTAGTAATTTAGATATTAAATCTACTTCGCATGCTGAACAATTTTCTAAACTATCTACTATTAGATAGTTTATATTTCTCTTTAATTCATTTAAGTAGTACTCATCTTTTAAAAGATATTCATTATATAAATATATCAATAATGAATTATCTACTATCGAATTTCCTAATAATAAATTTATATACGTATCTATTATTTCTTGCATCTGAGTGTATGAAAATCTATCTATCTTATCTCTGTTTGATTTTGAATAATATATTTTATTACCTATGCTCTTTAAATCCATTAAACTTTGAGCTGATTTGTTTATATTGTAAGATATACTACTTGATATACTCCTATTAGATGCAGTAATATCTTGAAAATAGTTATCAAGATTTCTTTTTTCTTTAACTATTTCATTTATAATATAATCACTTAAACTATTTGATATAATTGAAGGCTTAATTCTATGATTTGTTATGATACTACACTTTTTATCAATTATAGGCCAAAACTTAATTACTTCTTTTGATATAAATGATATATAGGTAGTTGATTTTATCTCTTCACTAAAATCTAATTTGAATAAATTATCATATTTATATTTTATTTTATTATTTGGTACAATTAATAAAACTTTACTTGATTTGTTATCACTATTTTTTATAGAATTTATATATTTATCTTTTAGATCATTAATCTTTCTATCATTTAAATTATCTTTAATTACAAGATTCATATTCTATCCCTTCCTTTATAAATTAATTATATCATATAGAAGAACACGCTTTCGATGTATTTAAATTTAATTATTTATTTCATGTAAAATCTAAAATAAAGTAATAAATGTGTAGTTAAAACTACACATTTATTACTTTATTTTTATTAATGCTATATGTTCATTATTTACTTCTAATTTATTTATAATAAAATTACCCATAACTACATTTTTAAAATTATATTTTTCACTATCAAAATCAAAATACTGACAATCAAATATTATTGGATTTTCTTTACTATTAACATCTAAATATTTTAATTGTACTCTATACATAAAATCCTCCAAAACAAATAATTATATATAATCTAATTATTTGTTTTATATTAAACTTTTATTCAAGTACAATTTATTTATTAGTATTTCCATTACCCCTATAAATTTAGACAAATATAAAATTAGCTAGGCTACTACATAACCTAGCTAATTTTATTAAAAAAAGATTACGTGGCTACGTCCTACTCTCCCAGGCGGCTTCCCACCAAGTACCATCGGCGCTAAAGAGCTTAACTTCTGTGTTCGGAATGGGAACAG